>DAHUXU010000447.1 GCA_027307005.1 Gemmatimonadota bacterium | reverse complement strand
CCTCCCACCCGACAACGTCGCCGAAGCGCGCCGCGTGAGCGCCGTCCCGCTCTGCGCTCCGCCCACCCTGGCTACGCTCACCGCCGCCCTCGCCGGACGCCGCCTAACGCCGGTGGCGTGCACGCTGCCGCCCCCCGCCGGCGACGATCCCGGCCCCGACTTCACCGACGTCGCAGGGCAGGACACCGCCAAACGCGCCCTCGAGATCGCCGCCGCCGGCGGCCACAACGTCCTCATGGTCGGACCGCCCGGCGCCGGCAAAACAATGCTCGCCCGCCGCCTCCCCGGCATCCTCCCGGCACTCGAAGAATCCGAAGCGCTCGAAGTCACGGCCATCCAGTCCGTCGCCGGCCTCATCGACTCGACTCTGCCGCGCACCTCCGTCCGCCCGTTCCGCGCGCCACACCACACCATCTCGGACGCAGGCCTCATCGGCGGCGGAAACCCGCCGCGACCGGGCGAAGTCAGTCTCGCCCATTTCGGCGTGCTCTTCCTCGACGAGCTGCTCGAATTCCGCCGTCACGTGATGGAATCCCTTCGCCAACCGATGGAAGACGGCAAGGTCATCATCGCGCGCGCCGCACACACCGTGTCATTCCCGGCGCGATTCACCCTCATCGGCGCCATGAACCCGTGCCCGTGCGGCAACGCGGGCGACCCCGCTCGACAATGTTCCTGCGCCGCCGGCGACATCGCCCGATACCGCGCCCGCCTGAGCGGGCCCATGACCGATCGCAGCGATCTCCACGTCCACGTCGGCGCGGTGAGTCTTCGCACGCTCATGGCGCCGCGCACGGCCGAATCATCGGCCGCCATTCGCCAACGCGTCGATGCTGCCAGGCTGTGCCAGCGCGACCGCTATCAATCGACGCCCGAGTGTTCCTGCAACGCCCAGGCGCCGCCCGGCCGCCTCGCCGCACTCGCCGACCTCGCGCCCGAAGCCCGCGCGCTCCTCGACCGTGCCGCCCGCCGCGTCACACTCACGGCTCGCGGGTATCACCGTGTGATCAAAGTCGCGCGCACCATTGCCGATCTCGATGGCGAATCCGCCATCGCGCTCCCGCACCTCGCGGACGCGCTGCGCTTTCGTCCGGCCGACCCGTCCGCCGATGATTACTTTGCCTCCTCCTAACGGAAGTCGAGTCGTTGTTGCGCTCCCCCAGTCGCACGGCCGAGGCCGCCATGCAGCCGTGTGTCTCGCTCGGCTCGTTGTGACGCGGAACGCGAAGCCGCGTCGCAATAGTGGGAATTCAATCGCTGCGCGTGTTCTTATTCCAAATGTGGCACGCGTCCTGAAATGCTGCCCTCTCGCCGCGAAGAAATTGCGCGCTGCGCGGCCCGATGGATCACCGCCCTCGTTCAGCGCACAACAAAAGGAGCGCAGTACCGATGCCTCACCCAGGGTCGCCCCGTCCGTCGCCGAATGTCTGGCGGCGCGCCGCTTGGCTGGTGCTCGTTGCGCCACTGCTCATCGCCGCGCGCCACCTCACGTTTCCACCTCAACTCGGCACCATCATCGTCAACGGGTCCGTACGCGACAGCATGAATGCGATCTGGAGCCGCAACAACGCGCACTGGAACGAGCTCGCAGGCGAAAACACACTCACGCAGATGATCGGCAGCGGCAAGCCGACCCAGCGCGAGTACATGGGATGCATGGAGGGCTCCATCTCGCACGACACGTTGTTCGTCACGGCGAGCGTTCCGTCGCACGACATGCGGCAGCTTCAGTTCGCCGTGACCGGAACGTGCGACAGCATCAAAGACTTCGTCGGCGCCTGGCACACGCATCCGTACCGCGCCGCGTTCGATGGGCACGCGCTCAAGGAAGCGGGATTGTCGAAACAGGATCTGGCCACCTTCGCCTCGGGCGACGACCCGGCCATCCTCGTCGTGTGGGATGTCGATTCGATCGACGCCGCCGCGCGCGGTCCCGATGGCAGCGTGCTTCACCCGATCACTGTGGTCATGCACTGATCGTTCGCGCACTTCCGCCCGCGCCGGCCAGGACTACGTTTCCGTCATGGAGCCAGTCCTGACCGAGGCAGCGAGGGCGGAAGCGCCAGCGACCGACGATTCGCCACGGGCGGCAGACTCCGCCACTTCCACCGCGCGCGAGAAAGAACGGCGCCTCATCGCCTGGCTCGCGGTTCGATCGTCCGTCATTCTTGGTTTCAGCGGCGGTGTCGACTCGGCATACCTCGCGTGCGTCGCGCTCGAAGCCATCGGGCCGTCGAGGTTTCTGGCGGTGATTGGCAGATCTCCATCGTATCCCGACGCGCAATGGGACGCCGCCCGCGCGCTCGCCGCGAAGTTCGACATCCCGGTGCTCGAGGTTCGCACGCACGAGATGCTCGACCCGCGCTACGTCGCGAATCCGAGCAATCGCTGCTACTTCTGCAAGACCGAGTTGTGGTCGGTGCTGCGCGCGGTTGCCGACGAGCGCGGCTTCGACACGATCATCGACGGGACTAACGCCGACGACGCCACCGATTGGCGCCCGGGACGGCAAGCCGCGGACGAGCACGCTGTCTCGTCGCCGCTGGCGGAGCTCGGCTTCACCAAGGATGAGATCCGCGCGCTTTCGAAAGCGCGCGGACTCCCGACGTGGTCGCAGCCGTCGTCGCCGTGCCTGTCGTCGCGGCTGCCTTACGGAAGCGCGGTCACCATCGAGCGCCTCCGGCAAGTGGAGCGGGCGGAATCCGCGCTCCGCGCGCTCGGCATCGATGGCGATTTGCGCGTGCGGCACCACGGCGATCTGGCGCGCGTGGAAATCTCCGCCGACCGCCTCGACGAGTGGCTCGCACCACCTCGCGTGCACGCCATCACCGCGGCGGTGCGCGAGGCCGGGTTTGCGCGTGTGGCGATGGACCTCCGGGGATTCCGGTCGGGCTCCCTCAACGTCATTGCCCCCGCCGGCGCGTGAGCGCGCCGTCGCTCTCCCAGGCGCTCGCGGCGCACGGTGTGGAGGCCCGCGTCGAAGCACGCGGTGCGCTGGCGGTGATCACCGTGCCTAACGGAGTCGCGGAGCGCCTGCGCGATGCCGCGCTGCGGCGCGCCGTGGTCGACCTCGCGGCCAAACACGGCTTCACGACGGTCGCGCTCGAGATGGCGAGCGCGACGGACGAACGTGCGGCTCTTTCTGGCCATTAATCTGCCCGCATCCGTTCGCCGCGACATCCGCGCGGCCACGGCCCCGATGCGTGACGCCACGCAGGATCGACACGCGGTGAAATGGCTCGACGACGACCACCTGCACATCACGCTCAAGTTCCTGGGCGAGCAGCCCGACGCCTCCGCGGGCCCGCTGCGCGACGCACTCGGCGCCGCGCTCGCTCCGCACTGCGCGTTCACGCTCGACCTGGGCGGCCTCGGTGCGTTCCCGAACCTTCGCGCGCCGCGCGTCGTATGGATGGGTGTGACACCAGAGCCGAAACTCGAACTGCTGCAGCACGACGTCGAACGCGCGTGTGCGTCGCTGGGCTATGCGTTGGACGCGCGCCCGTTTCGTCCGCACCTCACGCTCGGCCGCACGCGCGACCGCGTGTCGAGCGCTGACGCGCGCGCCATCGCGACGGCGGCGCGCGCCGTGCGATTCCAGACCTCGGCGCCCGCGCAGAGCGTGGACCTGATGCAGAGCGAGCTCGGGGCGAGCGGAGCGCGACA
>DAHUXU010000444.1 GCA_027307005.1 Gemmatimonadota bacterium | reverse complement strand
GAGACCCATGGGCGGAATCGCGAGGCCCGTACCGGAGTCCGCGCTGCACAAGAGGTAGAACATCATCGAGCGCACGAGCCGTTGCAGCGCGGTGTCGCCCCGGATCTCGATGTCGCTGTGCCATTGTCGTCGCCATGCGTCGGCGTTGCGGGCGGCGAGTGCTGCGACGCCGGCGACACGCGCCGATCCCGCCTCGCGGATCGCTGCGGCCAGCGACGATCGGTCGTCGTACGACGGCACGATGCTCACGATTTCCGTGATCGTGTAGGACTGGCCCGCTGCCGCGTTGAACGTGATGTCGACGCGCGCGCTGTCGGCCGACGTATCCGCCCGCGCGACGCCCCCCGTCGGCCAGGCGACCTCGGCGGCCTCGGCGAGGGTTTCGCTGCGCCCCTCGGGGGAGGAGAGCATCGTTAGGCGGGCGCCGAACGGCGAGAGGCGTGCGCTGCGCGCGCGGACGACTGAGTGTCCGGGATACCAGAGCTCTGCCGCGCCCCAGCTGCGCTCGGTGCGTGTCAGCGTGTCGAGCGGCAGCCGGTTGGGCGGCGGCCACGCGGCGAGCGCGACGCGCACGCGCATGCGGCCGGCCATGTGCGGCAGCAGCGAGAGCTGGACGACGGCGAGATGCGGATCGGCGCGCGAGATGAACAGGTCGACGCGGACCGACGTGCGGCGCTGTCCGTCGATCCAATCGTACGCGGTGCGCGCCACGCCGGTCCGCATGTCGATGGTTTGCCGGTACGATCGAATGGCGCCGGCCGAGATCGCGGTGCTGTCCAGCCACCGTGCCCCGTCGAACACGGACACGGCGTTCCACGCCGGCGCCGCGGTGATGCGCGGAACATCGAGCGGCGCGTGTTCGTAGAGTCCCGCCACGAGCGACGGCGACGCGCCTAAGCCTAACGGCTGGACCGTGACGCCGATGTGGCCGTTGCCGATGAACGGAGACGGCGTGCGCGCCGGATCCGATGCGGCGAGCACGAACGCCGAGTCGGCGGCGGGGCCCTGTGCACCCGCCGCACGCGCCGCGTTGATCAGAGCCGCGAGAATGACCGCGATGCCGGCCCAATGACGCATTGACGGCCTGTGTTCCGATTGCATCCGGCTTCTTGGAGAGATGCCACTTCCTACGGTGTGCCGGCCGTGTCCCTGCACGCAAGAGGCCTTCTGGTCTCTCCTGTCCAGGTCAGCGGGCTCGTACGAGCCTTCGCCCGCTACATCATCAAGGCTGCACTCGGCCTACCGTGCTTTGTCTCGATGGCATTCACGAGACGGCATCAAGCGCTCCATGACCTACTGACGAAGACGACGGTGCAGGTCGTCCCTGGCGTCTGCCGGCGCCCGCCGCTGCCGGCGACCGCCATCCGACTCGCTCGCCGCCTAACGGGCTGCGTTGCAGGTGAATCGCTCGGAGGTTCGGACCCTTCGCGAGCGGGACGAGCACACGACGGGGACGGAAGGACGAGCGCCTCGAGTCTCCAGTGTAACGATCGAGACGCGGGTGGGTATATTCCCCGGATCAGTCCGCCACACGCTCACCGTCTGAGAGGTCGATATGAAGCGATCCGCGCGCATCACAGTCGCCGTCCTTGCGCCGATCGGCGTCGTGCTCGTACTTCTCGCGCTCGTGCCGTTCCTGTTTCGCGATCGGATCGCGCAGCGCGTGCAACAAGAGGTCAACGAGAATGTGAACGCGCACGTTGCGTGGCGAAGCGCCGGGCTCTCGTTCTTCCGGCACTTCCCCAGCTTGAGCCTCACGCTCGACGACCTCACGGTCGTCGGCACCGGGCACTTCGAGGGCGATACGCTCGCCGCTGTGCGCCATCTGCGCGTGGTGCTGAACGTGGCGAGCGTGGTGGGCAACGTGCTGCACGGCACGCCGCTGGTGATCGGCGGGGTGGAGCTCGATCAACCGCGCATCCATATCCTGGCGCTCGAGGACGGCACCGCCAACTGGAACATCACGAAGACGCCGCCGGCGGCGGCCCCGGCCGCGCCTAACGAAAAACCGCTCGCGGTGAGCCTCCGCCGGGTCCAGATCACCGGCGGCAGGATCGTGTTCGACGACCGCCACGCCACAGTGCTCGTGTCCCTCATCGGCTACGACCAGTCCCTGAGCGGCGACGTGAGCAGCAGGCGCGTCAGGATCACGTCCAGGGCCAACGCCGACAGCGCCACGGTCGTCTTCGCCGGCGTGCCCTACCTCGACCACGTGACACTCGGCCTAACTGCCAACGTGGACGCCGACCTCGCCGCCAAGTTCTACACGCTCGCCAACACCGAGCTTCGCCTCAACGACCTCGCACTCGATGTCTCCGGTTCGGCGAAATCGGCGGGCGATCTGCTGGCGCTCGACCTCGCGTTCAAAGCGCCGCGGTCGAACTTCAAGAGCATGCTGTCGCTGGTGCCAGGAGTGTACGCACACGATTTCGAGAAGGTGCAGGCCTCCGGAACCGTCGCACTCGATGGCTGGGTCAAAGGCGTGTATGGCCCAACCTCGTTCCCGGCATTCTCCCTCACCACCACGGTGAGCGACGCCGCGTTCAAGTACGCCGATCTGCCGCTGCCCGCGCGCTCGATCGCCATTGACCTGGCGCTCAAGAATCCAGGCGGCAGCGCGGACAGCACCGTCGTCACGCTCGACCGGTTCCACGTGCTCCTCGGCGCCAATCCGATCGACGCCCGCATGGTGCTGCGCACGCCGATCTCCGATCCCGACGTCGACGCCCGCCTAACGGGCACGCTCGATCTCGCAGACCTCAGGCGCACCGTGAAGCTCCAGGGCGTCGACCAGCTCGCCGGCATCGTCGCGGCCAACGCAGCGGTGCGCACGCGGATGTCATACCTCGAGAAGAAGGGATACGACAAGGTGGGGGCGAACGGCACGGTGGATGTGACGGGCCTCACCGTGAAGGGCGCCGCGCTGCCCCGTCCCCTCGCCGTGCAACAGGCGTCGCTCGCGCTCGCGCCGCGACATGCCCAACTGAAGTCGTTCACCGGCACTGTCGGTTCGAGCGACCTCCAGGCCACCGGCACGCTCGACAATCTCATTGCGTTTGCGCTGCACGGCGACACGCTGCGCGGGTCGGCCACGGTCAAGAGCAAACGATTCGACCTCAATGAATGGCGATCGGGCGGTGACCTCAACGTCATCCCCGTGCCGCCCAAGATCGACCTCGATCTCGATGCCACCGTGGGGAAATTGCTGTACGACAAGCTGACGATGACCGACACGCACGCCCGCCTGCACATCGCGAACCGGCGCGCGACGCTCGAGCAGTTCGTGACCAATACGTTAGGTGGGCAGATCGCCCTCACCGGCTACTACGAAACCACGCAGCCGGACACGCCGACGTTCGACGCGACCGTGAAGATGACCAAGGTGGATGTGCCCTCGGCCTTTCAGGCGTTCACCACCGTGCAGATGCTCGCGCCCGTGGCGAAGTACGCCAGCGGCACCGCCAGCACCGAGGTGCACGTGAGCGGTGCGCTCGGCAAGAACATGATGCCGCTCTTGCCGAATCTCACCGGCGCCGGCACACTCGCGACGTCCGAGCTCGCGCTCCGCGGCTTCCCGGCGCTGAGTAAACTGGCGGAGGTGACCAAGCTCGACATCCTCGGCAACCCCACGCTGCAGGCGCTCCGCGCCGCGTTCCGGATCGACAACGGCCGCCTGACGGTACAGCCGTTCGACGTGAAACTCGGCGGCATCGCGGCGACGATCGCCGGGTCCAACGGACTCGATCAGTCGCTGCAATACACAATGAACCTGCATGTGCCGCGATCCATGCTCGGGAGCGCCGCGAACCAGGCGCTCGCGGGCCTGGCGTCGCAGGCCGGCAAGGCCGGCGTCGACCTTGGGGCCGCCCCGGAGATTCCGGTCGCCATTCAGTTAGGCGGCACCGTGACCAACCCGACCATCAAGGCCGGCATCGGAAACGCCGCGTCGTCGGCTGTCGCCGCCGCCCAACATGCCGTGACGCAGCAGGCGTCCGCCGCCGCGATGCAACTCGTCGAGCGGGCGGAGCAGCAGGCGC
>DAHUXU010000418.1 GCA_027307005.1 Gemmatimonadota bacterium | reverse complement strand
GATCCGGGTGAGCCGCTACGCGGTCGGGATCAGCCGCACGCTCGGCATCGACGCCGCGACGGTCCGGCACATCGAGTTAGGCGGATGGCTCCACGACATCGGCAAGATCGGCGTGCGCGAGGACGTGCTGAACAAGCCGGGTCCGCTCACCAAAGAGGAATACCAGCACATCATGACGCACCCGGTGCTCGGCTGGCGGATTCTGCGGCCGCTGCTCGGGGACAATCCGGTGGTGCTGAACATCGTGCGATCCCACCATGAGCGCATCGACGGCACGGGCGTGCCGGACGGGTTAGGCGGCGAGGCGATCGCGCGCGAGGCGCGCATCATTGCGGTGGCCGACGCGTTCGACGCAATGATGAGCCGCCGGCCGTATCGAAAGGGCCTCTCGTACGCGGACACGCTCGACGAGCTCAAGCGGATGTCGGGCACGCAGTTCGACGGGCAGGTGGTCGACGCGTTCCTCGAAGCCGTATCGACGGGTGCGATCGACCTGGCCCAGCGCGACACGATGCCCGATGCCGCCCGGGCGCCGCGGCTCGCGCAGCCGGCCGGCTGACCGCTCCGCATCCACGTCTAACGCAGTCTGCATCGCGCGGCGCCGCCATCGAGCCGCCGCGCCCAACGTGCACGTGGGGCCGGGCGCGCCTCGCGACGCCACGCCGCGTCGCTGCGTCACCTTCGCGACATCCCGTCACAGTCCACGACTTCTCGTTATTCTTGTTGCGAGCGTTCGCATAGCTTTGTCTCGGACCGTGATGGAGGTTACAGCGTGTACGAGGGACTGATGGTTAGCGTGTCGGGCGTGCGCGGGCGCGTCGGTGAAGCGCTCACGCCGGAAGTCGTGACGCGCTTCGCATCCGGCTTCGGCGCCTGGGCGCGCACCAAGTGGTCCCAATCGCCGCGTACATCGACGCGGTGTCGCGTCGTGGTGGGGCGGGACTCGCGTGTGTCAGGTCCGATGTTTCATCGCGCGACGATTGCGGCGCTGCAGTCCGTCGGCTGCGATGTGATCGATGTCGGACTTGCACCCACGCCGTCCATTCAGCTCGCGGTCGAGCACCATCGGGCCGCCGGCGGATTGGCCATCACGGCAAGCCACAATCCGATCGAGTGGAACGCGCTCAAGTTCATCGGCCCGTCCGGACTTTTTCTGGATGGCGCCGAAGGAACGGCGATGCGCGGTGTGGTCGAGAGCACGATTCCGCGCGCGACGTGGGATGCGCTCGGCGAGGTGGAGAGCGACGATCGAGCGATCGCGCGGCATATCGACGCGGTGTTGTCGCTGCCGTTCGTAAAAGTGGACGCGATTCGGAAGCGAAAGTTCCGCGTCGCGCTCGACTGTGCGCATGGCGCGGGCGGCGCGATCGTTCCCGAACTGCTCGAGCGCTTGGGTTGCGACGTGCACGCGATCAACGTCGAGACTGACGGTCGATTCACGAGGCCGCCGGAGCCGGTTGCATCGAACCTGGGCGACTTGGAACGGCTCGTGCGGGACTCCAAAGCCGACGTCGGTTTGGCGACGGATCCAGACGTCGACCGGTTGGCGCTCGTGTCGGACAAGGGCACGGCGATTGGTGAAGACTGGACATTGGCGCTCGCGGCCCGGCTTGTGCTCAGATACAGGCGCGGACCAGTGGTCGCGAATCTATCGACCAGTCGGATCGTCGATGACGTGGCAAGAGAGGCTGGGGCGCGCGTCGTGCGCGCGCCGGTAGGCGAAGTGAATGTCGCGGTGCGTATGCGCACAGAAGGCGCCGCCCTCGGCGGCGAGGGGAACGGCGGAGTCATTCTGTCGGAAGTGCATTTGGGTCGGGACGCTCCGGTCGGTGTAGTACTCTTGCTGCAGATGTTGCTGGAGGACAACGCGCCGCTGTCGTCCATAGTGGCCAGGTACCCCCAATACGTAATCGTGAAGGAGAAGCTGGACCGGCCGAACGCGCCCCTCCACGCGGTGTATGATGCGTTGCGACAGGGCTTTAGCGACGCCGAGGCGGATACGCAGGACGGGCTGCGGCTGTCGTGGGTAGACCGGTGGGTGCACGTGCGGCCATCAGGCACCGAGCCGATCGTACGGGTGATTGCGGAAGCACCGAGCGCGGCGGCGGCGCGCGAGCTGGTCGCGCGGTCGCGTGTTCCGCTAGACGGGTTGGGACGATGACTAACCGAGGTTCAACCACATGTGTGGAATAGTTGGCTATGTAGGACCGCGACTCGCGTCGCCATTGCTGCTCGAGGGACTCAAGCGGCTCGAGTATCGGGGGTACGATTCGGCCGGTGTAGCGATCATGAACGGGAAAGGCGTCGAAACGCGGAAGGCGCCGGGGAAGATTTCCGAGCTCGAGAGGCTCGTCACCGCGGCTCCGATCCACGGGACCCTCGGCATTGCCCACACCCGCTGGGCCACGCATGGCGCGCCGAACTTCTGCAACGCGCACCCGCACCTCTCCTGTGACAACAACATTGCTGTCGTCCACAACGGGATCATCGAGAATGGATCGTCGTTGCGGCAGGCGCTCGAAGACGTCGGCCACACGTTCCGCTCGGAGACTGACACCGAGGTGCTCGCCCACCTGATCGAGGAGTTCTTCGACGGCAATCTCGAGGAGGCGGTGCTCGAGGCGCTGCGCAAGGTGGAGGGCACGTACGGGATCGCCGTCGTATCGAGCCGCGACCCCAACAAGATCGTGGCGGCGCGCAAAGGCAGCCCGTTGCTCGTGGGGTTGGGCGAAGGCGAATATTTCGTGGCCAGCGACGTGTCGGCGATCCTCGCGCACACGCGCCAGGTCATCTATCTCGACGATGGCGACCTCGCGGTGTTGGAGCGCGATGGCTATCGCATCATCGACATGCAGGCGCTGCCGATGACGCGCGCCGTGAACAGCATCGACTGGGACCTCGACATGATCGAGCGAGGTGGATTCCCGCACTTCATGCTCAAGGAGATCTTCGAGCAGCCGACCACCATCGAGAACACGATGCGCGGCCGCCTGCTGGTGGAAGAGGGCACCGCCAAACTGGGCGGCATCAACCTGACCAACGAAGAACTGCTCGAGTTCGACAACATCGTCATTACCGCCTGCGGCACCAGTTGGCACTCGGCGCTCATCGGCGAGTTCATGATCGAGGAGCTGGCGCGCATTCCGGTGGAAGTCGAGTACGCGTCCGAGTTCAGATACCGGAATCCGGTGATCGGTCCCAGGACGCTGTGCATCGTGATCTCGCAGTCCGGCGAAACGGCCGACACGCTGGCCGCGATGCGCGAGGCCCAGAAGCGCGGCGCACGAGCGTTAGGCATCGTGAACGTGGTCGGCTCGACGATCGCCCGCGAGTCGGACGGTGGTATCTACATTCACGCCGGTCCGGAAATCGGCGTCGCGTCCACCAAGGCATTCACGAGCCAGGTGATAGCGTTGGCGCTGTTCACGTTGCGGCTGGCGCGCCTGCGTGGACTGCCGGCAGAGGAAGGCCGCCCGATCGTCGAAGCGCTGCAGAAGCTCCCGGCCCAGATCAAGGACGTGCTGGATCGCGCCGACGAGATCGAAAGTATCGCCGACGAGTTCAACGACGCCGCGAATTTTCTCTATCTGGGCCGCGGGTACAATTTCCCCGCCGCGCTCGAGGGCGCGCTCAAGCTCAAGGAGATCAGCTACATCCACGCCGAAGGGTATCCAGCGGCGGAGATGAAGCACGGTCCCATCGCGCTCATCGACGAAAACATGCCGGTGGTGTTCATCGCGCCGCATGACTCGGTGTTCGACAAGGTCGTGTCGAACGTGCAGGAAGTGAAGGCTCGCGGCGGCCGGGTGATTGCGCTCACGAGCCGGTCGGAGCCGTCGCTGGCCGGCAAGATCGACTACGAGATTCGCGTCCCTGAAACGATCGACATGTTCACGCCGATCCTGGCCGCGGTTCCGCTGCAGTTGCTCGCGTACTACATCGCCGTGAAGCGGGGGGCGAACGTGGACCAGCCGCGCAACCTCGCCAAGTCGGTGACGGTCGAGTAGCCTAACGCATCTGGGCGCCGTATCCCGGCGCCCACCCCTGCACCCGGACGCGTTTCACCGTGCACTACGTCGTGACAGGAGGGGCGGGCTTCATCGGCTCGCACCTCGTTGAACATCTCGTGACGGCCGTGGGTGGGCATCGCGTCACGGTGCTCGACAACTTTTCCACGGGACGCCGGGAAAACCTCGAGCCATGGCTCGAGAGGATCCGCGTCGTCGAGGGGTCGGTCACGGATCCGGATGCGTGTCGGGAAGCAATCGCGGGCGCCGATTTCGTGTTGCACCAGGCGGCGCTTCCGTCGGTGCCGCGGTCGCTACGCGATCCCCTGGCCTCGCACGAAGCCAACGCGACCGGGACGCTCAACGTGTTGATCGCGGCGCGCGACGCGCACGTGCAGCGCGTCGTCTACGCGGCGTCCTCATCGGCGTACGGCAATACCGCCGAGCTGCCGAAGCGCGAAGAGATGCTGCCGCGTCCGCTGTCGCCGTACGCGGCCGCGAAGTACGCCGGGGAGCAGTACTGCCGGGCGTTCCATGCGTCCTTCGGCGTGGCCACGGTCGCGCTGCGCTACT
>DAHUXU010000408.1 GCA_027307005.1 Gemmatimonadota bacterium | reverse complement strand
GCGCTCGCCACGACGCTGCGCGTGCTCGCGGCCAACGGGAAGGCGAACCCGCTCTTGTTCAACGAATCGGCCGACGAGAACACCACGATGTCGCCCGCCGTGGCGCTGGGCGTGGCCGCGACCGGCGTCGGCCAATCGCTTTCGTGGCCATCGATGCTGATGGCGCTCACATCGAAGCAGCGCGGCTGCCCGTTAGGCAAGCCGCTGGCGATGAAGTCCTCCGACACGGTGGTGCCCTCGAGCACCCAGGCAGTGTCGCAGAGATTCTGTCCGGCGTGATAGACGGTCGAATACACCCGATAGTAGCTGAACGCCGACGGGTTCGACAGCCGTGCGTTAGGCGACCACGACAGCTCCACGGCCTGGTCGAGCGCGAACGCTTCGAGGCTGTCCGGCGGCGGCAGTTTGTTGGTGTTGTCGACGGTGATGACGTTGGACGGCGCGCTCATCGACCCGTCGGCCGCCTCGGAGGCGACGTAGTACTGGAGATCCGGTGCGCCCAGATCCTCGAAGGACGGAGACGTGGTTTTCGCACGGAGATTCCACGCGCCGTTCGCCGAGGACCGCGAGAACACCGCGTAGTCGGCGATATTGGGATCGTTCACCGGGTCCCAACGCAAATCGATCCCCTCCGGAAAATCGGCGGTCCCGCTCGGGATCAGCTGGTACGTGAGGTTGTTGGGCGGGGCGAGGTTGAAGTTGTTCCCGGTCAGGCGGGCCGAGGTCGAGCAAGCGGCGAGTGCAATCACGGCACCAGCCGCCAGAGTCGTGCGGCGCATTGCAGGCTCCATTGGCGTATGCGCCCCTGCAGTGCACGCCCCGCGCCGAGCGTTGCGGCGCGGCAAAATCAATGACATCAAGGCGTTACTTTCGAACGCACCGCGGACGCCGTCCTTGGGGGTGGACAGTACAGGCGGACTAAACTCGGACACAACGATCCGGTCCTGCCCGCCTGTCCGGCCTTGTCCGTCTCAAGGCGCAGTCCCCGCCTGCGGCCTGTACGTGCTCCGGTTGTAGTCGAACTTGAGATCCGGCTCCGCCTTGAGCGCGATGTAGAAGCTGAACGCGAAGTTCCCGTTGGGCGCACGCGAGAAGTGGAAGATCGCGCGCCAGTCGTGCATGTCGCGCTGCAGGCCGACGTCCTGGTCGGAGAACTGGTGCAGCTCGAAGTCGTAGCCGGTCGACCACTGCAGCGCCCACTTGGGCGTGAGGCTGAATGATGCATTGGCGCGCAGCGTCGTGAGCGCCGGCGTCACGAAGGGTGCGCCGCCGGCGATGGTTTGCTGCAGCGTGTCGGCCGGCTGCGGGGTGTTCAAGCAACGCTGGTAGTTGATCGGATCGTTGATCAACACCTGACACGTCGCCCGCGGATCGATCACGCGCGCGCCGGGAATCGGCCTGCTGCGCGTGGACGAGAATTGGAACGACGCGGTCCATCCCTGTCCGGTCGGAATGCCGATCGGTTGTCGCACGCCGCCGGGGCCCGCGATGATCGGCTGCTGGTTGAGCGCCTGTGATGACTGGTTGGCGTTCGTGGTGTCGCCGTTCCCGAAAATCTTCGCCAGCGCGGTGATCGGGTTGTTGTTCTTCCCGATCGTGAACGACGCGGTGATCCCGGTGCGGAACGGTTTGAACTTCGCCGTGTCGCTCTGCAGGTCGCCCTGGAACAACGAGTACTGCACGGCGAGATCGAACCCCGGCAGCAGGTCGGAGCTCACTCGATACCCGAACGTGGACGTATTGAAGCCCGACGCGTGCGTCACCTTGGCGCGCTCGAAATCGTAGCTCACCGGGTCGAGGCTGAGCGCGAGCAGCTTGATCTTCTGACCGGCGTCGGGATTCGTGTCGTTCTTGCTCTTGAGCTTTGCTTCGATCACCTGGTCTAACTGCACCGTCATGTTTTCCTGTGCGAGGCCGCCCAGATAGGTCCCTCGCGTCTTGTTCAGGGCCTTGAGGAACTCATCGCTCACGTTGGACGCCGGCGCGTACGTGAACGTGATGCGCGGCGAAATCGAGTGCCGGATGCGCGTGAACGGTCCGAAGACCGGGAAGAATCCGAACAGCGAGGGTGAGCTCGACAGTCCGTACTGCAGCGTCTTCGACTGGTGCACGAACTGGCCGCCGCTCAATTGGCTGCGCACCCAGAATCCGCTGGTCGGGTCGGCGTTCACGATGGCAATGAACGGCGACAGCTTGAGCGTACTCTGCATGAGCGCCGGCAGGCTGATCCCGGTTTGCCAGTCGATGGACGTAAGGTAGCTCGACGCATACATGCGCCGAGTGATGAGCGCGCCCGTGTTGAAATCGCGGACGTCGAACGCCTGCGGGAAGTCGTTCTCCTTGTCCGACAACTGGAAGCTGTTCTGCCAGGTAAAGCCGAAGATGCGCACGGGGGTTTGCAGGGCCGCCGTGGTGTTGCGCTGGCTCGCGTGCACCTGGACGCTGTCGAACACCGCTCCGTTAGACCCGGGCGTGAAGATGACCGGCGCGGCGTCCATGTTCAGGTTCTCGGTGTTGTTGAGCGAGAAGTTCGGCGACCACAGGAGCCACGACCCGGCGCTCACCGGCTTCACGGACACGGTGAGGTTCGGAAAGTTCTGGTCGATCTCCTTGCGGCCCGTGTACTGGGTGCGTGTGCCGCCGATGCTGATGTTGGCCGGGCCTAACGCCTGCTGGAAGTTCACGGCCGACGCGATTGCCGCCAGCGCCTGCGCGACGTTGAACGCCTGCTGCCGGATCGCGGTGGTGTTGCTCGAGTAGTTGATCGACGCGTTGAGACTGCTGCCCTGCGAGAACTGCTGCTGGTGCGACCACGACACGTTGGTGCTCTTTTGCCCGTCGCTGAACGTCGAGTACGAGACGCCAATGCGACCGGCGAGGAAGCGGTCGAGCCACCGGTACTCGAATTCGCCGTTCCAGCGGGTCCACCCGATGTTGCCGTTCTGCGCGTTGTTGCCGCTCCGCCAATCCAGCGACGCTGTGGCGTCGGTGTAATCGTTGATGGCGAAGTAGTAGCCGAGGTTGTCGACTTCGCGCTGGTACGACGCCGAGGTGCGCACGATGTCGGAGAGGCCAAAACGCGGCGGGATGATGCCGCTGCGCCGTCCGGTGCGCATGTCCTGGAAAATGAACGGCAGCCAGAGGACGGGAATGTCCTGGATGTACAGCACGGCGGGCCGCGCAACGAGCAGCCGCCGCGTGACCATCTTGATTTCCTTCGACTGGAAGTGGTAGTGCGGATCGGGCAGGTCGCAGCTGGTGACCGAGCCATCCAGCGCATACGACGTGTTGTGTCCGTGGCCGGTGGTGTCGCCGGCCACCGCGCCGCGTTCGCCGCCCACGAACCAGGTCTGGCCCGCCTGCGCCGACGACGTGCTGAGCCGGTTGGCGATGCCCTTGTGATTGCCGATGTCGTACTCGAGAAAGCCCAACGTGACGAGATCCGACGTCTGCGCGCTCGGATCGCGCAGGACGGTCGTGTCGTTGGGCGCGGTGCGGGCCGTGACGATGCGCGAGGAATCGTTGTACTCGATGGTGTCGGAGACGAGCACGGTCTGCTCGCGCTGGACGGCGCTCTGCCCCGACAGTTGCAGCGCGTGGCTCTGCGTGTTGAAGACGGCGGTATTGCCCTGGTACCGCGTGGTGACGTAGCCCGTGCGGCTCATGAGCGCATTCATGACCGAGTCGGGCTCGTTCCACTTGACGAGGTCCGTCTTGACGCGCGACGTGTCGGTCTGGGTGGTGTCGCCCCGACGCGGCTGGCGGTAGATGCGCTGCGTGGTGTCGGGAAAGATCGGCGGCGGCGTCGGCGGTGCGGTGGGAAC
>DAHUXU010000391.1 GCA_027307005.1 Gemmatimonadota bacterium | reverse complement strand
ACGGAAGACTATTTGTCGGTCATCCCGGCCGACGATGCGCTGCCACGTGGCACCCGGCTCCCCATGCAGCTCGTGCTCGACAACGGCGTATTGTTCGCGCGCGCCAGAGAGCGATAGTTTGAAGGCGGGTGGCCGCCCTCGTTTTTCACTCTGCAGGATTCTGCCATGCCCCGTTGCCGAATGATTCGGCCGGCTGTCGGTTGATAGACTCTTCTCTCCGGAGCAACGTCCTGTCATGAACGCCGAAGGCCGTCCGACCGTCTACATCGAAACCTACGGATGCCAGATGAACGTGAGCGATTCCGAGCTCATGTACGGGCACCTGGAGGCGGTCGGCTATACGCCCGTGGGCGGCCCCGATGGCGCGGACGTCATCCTGGTCAACACCTGCGCGATTCGAGACCACGCGGAGCAGCGGGTCTTGGGTCGCCTGGGTGAGCTCAAGCGCTTCATGGGCCGAAACACCGTGCTCGGCGTCACCGGCTGCATGGCGCAACGGCTCGGTCCGGCGTTGCTCGAGCGCGCGCGTCACGTGCAGCTCGTGGTCGGTCCGGACGGGTACCGCGCATTGCCGGCGCTCATCGAAGGCGCGCGCAAAGGCGAGCGCGCCACCAAGGTCGAGTTCGACCTCGAGGAACACTACGAGGATTTTCAGGCCCGCCGCTTCGACGGCGTGCGCGCCTGGATCCCGGTCCAGCGCGGCTGCGATTACAAATGCACCTATTGCATAGTTCCGATGACGCGCGGCGCCGAACGCAGTCGTACCTTGGCCGACGTCGAACGAGAAGCGTGCACGGTGGCCGAACAGGGAATCACCGAAATCACGCTCCTCGGTCAAACGGTCAACTCGTACCACGATGGCGCGCATGATTTCGCGGATCTGCTTCGTTCCGTTGGGCGCACGCCCGGCATTCGCCGGCTGCGGTTCACGAGTCCGCATCCAAATGATTTCACCGACCGGGCAATCGCCGCGATGGCGGAGACGCCGGCGGTCTGCGAGCACGTGCACCTGCCCATGCAATCGGGCTCGTCGCGCACGCTCAAGCGCATGCTCCGCCGATATACTCGCGAAACGTATTTCGAGTGCGTCGAGCGCATCCGTGCCGCCATTCCGGGCGTGGCCCTCACCACGGACATCATCGTCGGCTTCCCCGGTGAAACGGATGATGAGTTCGAGGAAACGCTGAGCGCCGTGCGCGAAATCGGCTTCGACGATGCGTTCACGTTCCGCTTCTCGCTGCGCGACGGCACTCCGGCCACACGCTTGCCGGCGCATCTCACGGTGCCCGACGACGTCGCCGCCGATCGGCTCGACCGCCTGGTGTCCCTCGTGCGCGACGGTACCCGTGCCCGCAATCTCTCAATGCTCGGCACCCGCCACGAAGTGCTCATCGAGAAGACCGCACGCCGTGGCGGCTTGCTGCAGGGGCGCACGCGACACCATCGCACGGTTCTCGTGCAGGGCGAGGAGTCGCTCATGGGCAAGTATTTCACCGTGGAGCTCACCGGCACCACGGGCTCGACGTTCACCGGCGCCATCGCTTCTGCCGGCCACGCGCTCCCGCTCGCCGGATGAAGACTCTTCTCGAGGGTACCGTGGTCGCGCTCTACGACGAGCTGCGCGTGCAGAACCCGGAGCTCTGCGGCTGCGACAACTGCCGCACCGACGTCATCGCGTTTGCACTCAACGCGGCGCACCCGCGCTACAGCGGCGGCACCGATGTCGGCCAGGCGCTGATTTCGGTCGACCTGCAGCGCGATCAGACCCGGGCAGCGCTTGCGGTGATCGTGCTGGACGCCATGCAGCGCGTCGCCGCGAACCCGCGACACAAGGCGTAAGCACGCGCGTTGGTCGGCCGCGTGCTCCTTGAGCGGCCGTGCCTCTCGTCACCACCGCGGTGCTCGCCTACTGCGCCGGGCTGCTTGCTGGATTCGCGGGCGCCGTCCTGGGCGTGCTCGTCGTCTGCATCCTCGGCCTTGCAGGGTCGATCGTTAGGCGCGACGTGCGCGTCGCGGCGCTCGGCGCCATCGTCGCCGCCGGCGCACTCATCGCGGCCGCGGACGATGACGGCGAGCGAACGTGCCGCGTACGCGCGGCCGGCGCGGGCAGTTGGATCGCGACGCTCGACGCCGCCGCGGCGCCCGGCGCCTTCGTGCCCGCGAGCGCGGCATCGCAGGGGTGCACCGTGC
Source organism: Gemmatimonadota bacterium (assembly GCA_027307005.1). Lineage (GTDB taxonomy): Bacteria > Gemmatimonadota > Gemmatimonadetes > Gemmatimonadales > Gemmatimonadaceae > JADGGM01. Next base: position 5,992 of record DAHUXU010000391.1, on the reverse strand, counting down.
GCGCGTCGATCGCCGTCGAGCACGGCGTCGCGCCGGCCGGTTCACGCGTCCTCGTGCGCGGCGAGGGCGTGGCGTCCAAACGCGGCATCCGGATCCAGCACGCCAGCGTGAGGCGTACGTCGGGCGGCTCGCCGCTCATCGCATGGCGCGATGGCGTCGGCCGCCGCATCGACGCCACGTTCCGCGCCGATGCGCCGCTCGTGCGAGCGCTCGTGATCAACGACACGCGGTCGCTCGATCCCGCCGTTCGCGATCGATTCGCGGCCGCGGGCATCGTGCACATGCTCGCCATCTCGGGGCTTCACGTCGCGATCATCGCCGCCATGCTCGAGGTGGTCTTCGTCGCGCTCCGTCTGCCGCTCGGCGCCGCACTGATCGCGACGGTCGCGGTCACCGCATTCTACGTCGCCTTGATCGGCGCGCCGCCGGCCGCGGTACGCTCCGGCGCGATGCTCGGCGTCGTCACGGCGTCCCGACTGTTCGAGCGCCCCACCTCGCCGTGGGCGTCGCTCGCCATCGGCGCCGCCGTTCCGTTAGGCAGCGCGCGCACGGTGCTCGACGTCGGCTGGCAGCTCTCCGTGTTGGGCATCGCGAGCCTCATCGCCGGCGCGCGTCTCACCCGGCGCTGGATCGCCCCTCGGTGGGACGGCTGGCGCGCCAACCTGGCCGCCGGAGCGCTCACGTCGGTGGTCGCGTGTATCGTCACCGGTCCCATCGTCGCCTGGACGTTCGGACGCGTGAGCCTCGTCGCGCCGCTCGCCAATCGTGCCGCCGCACCGGTGATCGCCGTACTGCAGCCGACGCTCTTCCTGGCGACACTGTTCGCGCCGCTGCTGCCGGTCGCCCGATTTCTCGCCGATGCAGCCCATCCCATGCTCGTCACGTTCAATGGCGTCGCCAGTGTCGGCGCGAGTCTCCCGTATGCCGCGATCACGGTCGCCCCCACGGCTGTCGGCGCCGCGTGCGCGGGTGTCGCATCGCTCACGCTGCTCGTCGCCTGCGTGAGCCGCTATCCGGTGCGGCCGATCATCGCCTCGCTCGCCGCCGTCGCGTGCTCGATCTGGATGCCGCTCACGCCGAGTGCGGCGCGCGATGTCGAGATGCACATGATCGACGTCGGACAGGGCGACGCCATCGCCATTCGAACGCCGCACAATCACTGGTTGCTCTTCGACGCAGGCCGCTCGTGGCTTGGCGGCGACGAAGGGCGGTCCACGGTGGTGCCGTATCTGCGCCGACGAGGCGGAGACGTGAGCGTGTTCGTGCTCTCGCATCCGCACTCGGACCACGCCGGCGGCGCCGCGAGCGTGATGCGGGCACTCCACCCCGAACGCTACTGGGACGGCGCATACGTCGGCACGAGCGAGACGTACCGCGAGTCGCTCACCGCCGCGCGCGACGCCGGCGTGCGCTGGCACCGCGCCCGCCCCGGCGATTCGTTGGTCGTCGACGATGTCGTGATCACCGTGCTCGCGCCCGACTCCACATGGATGTCGCACCTCGATGCGCCGAACGAAGCGAGCGTGGTGGCATTCGTGCGTTACGGAGCCGTGCGCTTTCTGCTCATGGGCGACGCCGAGCGCGGCGAGGAGCATTGGCTGCTCGGGCACATCGATTCACTGCAAGCGGACGTGCTCAAGGTGGGTCATCACGGGAGCGGCACGAGCAGCACCGCCGAGTTTCTCGACGCCGTGTCGCCGCGCCTCGCGCTCGTGTCCGTCGGCGCCGGCAACGCATACGGACATCCGAGCGCCAACGTGATGCTCGCGTTGGCCGAGCGGCGTGCGGTTGTGCTGCGGACGGATCGAGAGGGTAGCATTGTGATTCATACCGACGGATCGTCGATCGAGGTCGAGGAAGGAGGTGATCGTTGGGCGTTGTCGAGCAGGCGTTGAGTGTGCTCGTCGGCAGGCCGCAACCGCTGCCGCCCGCGCTCGTCGAACGGTTTCCGGAGCTCGCGGCGATTCGCTTGCGGACGGGCGGTCTGCCGCCGCGTGTGGCGGGCTGGTTCCTCGGGCGTCGCAGCGTCTCTGCAATCACGCTCTGGGACACGGTTTTCGCTGCGCCAGACGTCGCGTTGGATGCGGAACTACTCTTGCACGAACTGGCGCATGTGCACCAGTTTCAAGGCAGTACCGCGTTCCCGATTCTGTACCTCTGGGAGAGTCTCCGTCGCGGGTATCACGACAACCTGTACGAGGCTCGAGCCCGCACATTCGCGTCGCAGCGCGTTCGCGATTCCCGCTTTGACCCGCCGAGGGGTGGGGGAGAGGTGTAACGTGGTTCAACACACGCCGACGTCGGTCGTCACGATCGAGCGGTTCATCATCGAACTGGAGCGACTGCACCCGGAAGCGACGGGTGAGCTGTCGGGGATCCTGTACGACCTGGCACTCGCGGCCAAGATGATCGCGACGAAGGTCCGGATGGCCGGGTTGGCGGACATCCTCGGCGCAACGGACATGACGAATGTCCAGGGCGAGGTCCAGCAGAAGCTGGATGTGCTGGCCAACGAGATCATCGTGAAGGCGATGGACCATGGCGGCCGGTTGTGCGGCATGGCATCCGAGGAAGAGCCGGACATCATTCAGATTCCGGAAGGGTTCAAGTGTGGCAAGTATGTGCTGCTCTTCGACCCGCTCGACGGATCGTCGAACATCGACGTGAACGTTCCCGTCGGGACCATCTTCTCGGTGGTTCGGAAGATCACGCGCGGCACGCGCGCGGAGATGGAAGATTTGCTGCAGCCGGGTCGTCGTCAGGTGGCGGCGGGCTACGTGATTTACGGCTCGAGCACGATGCTGGTGTACACGACGGGGCAGGGCGTGCACGGCTTCACGCTCGATCCCTCGATCGGCGAATTCCTGCTGTCGCATCCCAACATTCGCATTCCGAAGACGCCGCGATATCTGTCCGTGAACGACTCGTACGAGCAGCACTGGGACGACCACGTGCGCGCGCTGATGCGCCGCTACCGCGGTCTGGACGGGGAGCACAAGGCGCTCAACGTCCGCTACGTGGGGAGTCTCGTGGCCGACTTCCACCGCAATCTGTTAGGCGGCGGCGTGTTCTGTTATCCGGCCAATGCGCGCAGTCCGCGGGGCAAGCTGCGGCTTCTCTACGAGTGCAATCCGCTGGCGTTCGTGGCCGAGCAGGCGGGCGGCGCAGCGACGGACGGCACGATGCGGATCATGGACATCTCGCCGAGCGAGCTGCACCAGCGGTCGCCGTTGTACATGGGGAGCCGCGAGGAAGTGGAGCTGGCGAGCGAGATGCTGGGGGGCGTGGCCAGCGCCGTCTAACTGAGTTAGGTCGCAGTCCTTCCTCATGGCATCGCCCGTTCCCGATCGCGTCACGCCGTCCGGCATTCCCGTGGCGCCCGTGTATCATCCGTCCGACGCACCCGTCGACTACGCCCGGGACCTGGGCGAGCCGGGCGCCTTCCCGTTCACGCGCGGCGTGCAGCCCACGATGTACCGATCGCGGCTGTGGACCATGCGCCAGTACGCCGGCTTCGGCACGGCGGACGAGACCAACCGGCGGTTCAAGCTGCTGCTCGAGGCCGGGCAGACCGGGCTCTCGGTGGCGTTCGACCTGCCCACGCAGATGGGCTTCGATTCGGACTCGCCGCGTGCGTTAGGCGAAGTGGGACGCGTCGGCGTGGCGATCGACACAGTGGACGACATGCACCGGCTCCTGGCCGATCTGCCGTTGGACACGGTGTCGACATCGATGACGATCAACGCGACGGCGGCGACGCTGCTGGCGATGTACCTGGTGGTGGCCGAGGAGCGCGGGGTGCCGTGGACCAGGGTGAGCGGGACGATTCAGAACGACATCCTCAAGGAGTACATCGCGCGGGGGACGTACATCTATCCGCCCGGGCCGAGCCTCGCGCTGATCACCGAGCTGTTTGCGTTTTGCGCCGAGCAGGTGCCGCAATGGAATCCGATTTCCATCTCGGGATACCACATCCGCGAGGCGGGGGCGACGGCCGTGCAGGAATTGGCGTTCACGTTTGCGAACACGGTGGAGTACGTGTCGCGGGCGGTGAAAGCCGGATTGCCCGTCGATGCGTTCGCGCCGCGGTTGTCGTTCTTTTTCGCCGCGCACAGCGATCTGTTCGAGGAGGCGGCGAAGTTCCGCGCGGCGCGGCGCATGTACGCGCGAATCATGCGCGCACGGTTCGGGGCATCGGAGGCGAGCGCACGGCTCCGGTTCCACACGCAGACCGGCGGCGTGACGCTCACGGCGCAGCAGCCGCTCAACAACGTGGTGCGCGTCGCGGTGCAGGCGCTGGCGGCCGTGTTAGGCGGGACGCAGTCGTTGCACACGAACGGATACGATGAGGCCCTGGCGCTGCCCACCGCGCAGGCGGCGACGCTGGCGCTGCGGACGCAGCAGATCGTGGCGTACGAGTCCGGTGCGACGGCGACGGTGGATCCGCTGGCCGGGAGCTACTACGTCGAGCGCCTAACTGACGAGTTGGAGTCGCGGGCGGACGCGCTGTTGCACAGCGTCGACGAGATGGGCGGCGCCGAACAGGCCATTGCGCGCGGATTCTTCCAGGACGAGATCGCCAAGAGCGCGTACGCGCTGCAGCTGCGGATCGAGCGCGGGGAAGCGGTGATCGTGGGCGTGAACAAGTTCAGCGATGATCAGGAGCCTCCAGTGGTCCCGTCGCCCGACTACTCGGCGCTCGAGCGCGAGCAGGTGGCCCGCGTGCGCGCAGCGCGGGCGGCGCGGAACGACGCCGCCGCGAAGCAGGCGTTAGGCGAGCTCAGGAACGCCGCCGAGTATGCCGACGGTGCCGTTCAGGCGGCCGTGGTGCCGCACATCGTCGCGGCAGTGCGCGCGCGCGCCACCCTCGGCGAGATCTCGGATACCCTCGCGTCGGCGTGGGGAACGTATCAGCCTGCGTGACTCACGCCTAACGTGGGAAAGCCGGCATCTACGCTCATGAAGACGCGGACACGGCACGGACACAAGGGACACGACAGGACAATAACCAAGAGTCTTTTTTGTTGTTGCTCTGTCCGTCGTGTCCGTGCCTTGTCCGCGTCTTCATGAGCGTAGATGCTTCCGTGGTCTCCTGGTGCGCGCGAAACGAGTCCAGACGTCGCCCTCGTTCGAGTTTGCCCTCAGCCGGATTCCGGGATGAGATGCACCGATCGACCGGTGCGGCACCGGCCGCCCAGTAGAAGCCTCGCCATTTCGCGCGAATCTCTGCCCGGTTCGGTGCTGCCAGCAGGCCGCGATGGCAACCACCCATCAGCACAGCCGAAGGGCCCAGCAGCTCAGCGTCCGATTTGACCCCCGGCGCGGGGGTAGTGGCTCAATTTCCGAGCCACCACCCGGCGCGGGTTGCACATTTCCATTAAAAACACTTACTGTAGAGATGAGATTTTCCTGCTAAATCGCAGTGATGAACCGGAAGCCCGCGCCTGGCTGGCGTCTCCTCTGAATCGACGTTCAACCTCGACGATATCCGCAGTTCGCACGGCGTGGCGGCCGCTCCGGTCCGGCCGCCTGGCCGTCAATGCTTCCTCGAAGGAGCACGCGTGGAGCAGTCCGTCAGCAGCAGCCCTTTCACGACCTTGGAGTCTTCACTCCGCGGACGGTACGCCGTTCGACGTGAGCTGGGTCGTGGCGGCATGGCGACGGTCTACCTCGCCCACGATGCCGAGCGCGATCAGCTCGTAGCCGTGAAGGTGCTCCTGCCGGAACTGGCCGTGAATCTCGGCATCGATCGGTTCCTTCGTGAGATCGAAGTCGGCACCCTGCTCCAGCACCCGCACATCGTCGGCGTACTCGACTCCGGCCAGCTCGAGGGCACGCTGTACTACACGATGCCCTTCGTGGACGGGTTATCGCTGCGCGAGCGGCTGCAACGCGAGAAGCAGCTCCCGATTTCGGATGCGATCACGATCGCGCGTCAAGTGGCCGATGCGCTGGACTACGCGCACTCGAAAGGCGTGATCCATCGCGACAT
>DAHUXU010000366.1 GCA_027307005.1 Gemmatimonadota bacterium | reverse complement strand
CTCGGGCAAGAGCTCGCTGACGTCCTGCTTTCTCATCGAGCACGCGAAGCACACCGGGCCGGCGATCGCGCTGTCGATCGAGCTACCGGTCGACGAGCTCGGCGCCCGCATCGTTGGCATCCGCTGCGATGCGAGCTGGGAGGATGCGCTGCGCGGCAACGTGCCCGAGCCGGAGATGGAGCGCGTGCTCGACCTGCCGCGGCTCTACGTGCTCGACCGGCGTCGCGCGACCCTGCCCAACCTCGAGAAGGCCATCGACGCGGCGCGCGCGGAGTTCCCGGGCGAGCCGATCCTCGTCGCGATCGACTACGCGCAGCTGCTCGACAGCAAGGAGCGCGAGGCCCGCCAGCGCGTCGCCGACGTGTTCGCGCAGATCGACGACGTCGCTCGCGAGAAGCGGGTCGTCGCGATCGCGCTGTCGCAGATGTCGCGTGTCAACGCCCAGAAGGCACGCCGCGGCGAGGCGCTCGGAGCCGAGACCGCCGACCTCGGTGCCGAGGCCGCTGCGATCGAGCGTTTCGCGACGCTGACGATGAGCATCGGCCTCTCCGCGGAGCGCGAGGACGGGTCCGCGGCCGTCGAGCTCTCGTTCGGCAAGTTCCGCATGGGCAAGGGCGATCGCGTCCTGCCGATGACCTACTGGGGCAAGAGCGGGCTCTGGCGCGTCGCCGGCGAGGCGAAGACCGCCGAGTCGGTGCGCGAAGAGCGCGACACCCAGAAGGCCGACAAGGAGGCGCGCGCGATCGACCAGCAGATCATCGGCGCGCTCACCACCTCGGCCAAGCCGCTGAGCGGGAACGATCTCTGCGAGCTCGTTTCTGGTCGGAAGGCCAAGATTCGCTTGGCGATCAAGACCCTCATCAAGGATAACAAGATCGTCGAGATCGCTCGACGCGCCCCGCGCGCGAAGGCCTGGCTACTCTGGACCGCGGACCGTGCACAAGCTGCCGGTGCTCCGCTCGTCCGGGACTCAATTCCCTTCGGAACCGAGTCATGAGTACCCGGCTTCGCGACTTGGTTCCCGTCGGTTCCCACTCGGTTCCCGACGACTTGGTTCCTGGTTCCTCGGCGGAGCCGAGGGGAACCGGGGAACCAGGAACAAGTCACCGCGGTGGACCCACGTCGCGGAACCAAGTCGCGGAACCAAGTCAACGGAGGAACGATGCAGGAGCAACCGAACGCAGTGCCGTGGCAGAACGGCGTGACGCTCAAGCGGATCAAGGGCGGGTACAGCTCGACGATCGCAATCGCCGCCGACAGCTCGAGCGAGGAAGCATTACTCGAAGCAGTGAGAAAGACAGCGGTTGTCGACCAGACGCTCAGGGAGATGTACGGCGACCCGGAGGACGAGTAGCCGCCTCAGAACAGCCCACGCTGAACGTGCGGGGCAACAGCAAGGATCCACGCCGTGGGGCCGCCTGCACGCCCCTCTGGCTCGCGCGCGCGGTCGGGCCCTGGGACATGGACCCGTTCTCGAACCCCCGCAGCCACATCGTCAGCACCGAGCGCTGCATGCTCGAGGTCGGCGGCGATGGGTTCGGCGACCGCAAGACGCCGGGTTCGTACCGCACGCGCAAGGGCGCGCCGCTGCAGCACGCCACCGATGCGACCCGGCTCTGGGGCCAGCCCGACTACCTGTTCACGCTGCGCGCGTTCAACCACTACCGGCACACACGCTGGTGCTTCCTGCTCCGGTTCGACCCGCGTCCCGAGTGGTTCGAGGAGATCTACGAGCGCGCCGAGGCGATCGCTGTTCCGCGTGGAACGTTCGACGCGGACGCGCGCGAGCTGCTGAGCACGACGTTCAATTTCGAGCTCGCGCCCGGCCTGCGCGCGAGCGGCAACACGTTCCCTCACGCCCTCTACTACCGGCGCGCCGAGGACATCACCGAAGCCGTCAAACGCACATGTATCTGCTGGAGAAAGAAGCCAACCCGATGAAAGACCAGCTCTACCTCGACAAGGACATGCGGCCCGCTGACGACCCGGACGTACCGGAGATCCGCGACGGCATCTACGAATGGCTGAGCCTCAAGGACGAGCAGGCGCAGCTCGCCGATCGCATCAAGGCGAAGGGCGACGCGCTCATGGTCCAGCTCAAGGAGCACAAGCTCGAGCACCACCCCTACGTCGATCCGAAGACCGGCAAGAAGAAGTGGTGGGTCGCGGACACGACGCCCAAGCCGAAGACGATCACGGCGCCGCGGAAGAAGCGTCGCGAGGACGACGCCCAGATCGGCGACGAGATCGAGGCGACCGACCGGCCGAAGAAGGCGAAGGACGAGGACGTCGTCGAGAAGCGCCGTGTCTCGCGTAAGAGCGTCGAGAAGGAGATCGACGGGTTCGCCGCGACGCGCCGGGCGATGGACGAGGACAAGGTGCACTGACCGTGCCCAGGCGCTACGTATCCATCCGCGGCGAGACCTTCGACAAGCTGGTCGAGGGACTGCCGCGCAAGCGCAACGGCAAGATCCACCGGTTCGCGATCACCGAGCACGCGAGCTCGCTGATCGATCGCGCGCTCGATGCGGCCGGTGCCCCGCCGGCGCCGCGCGCGGCTCCCGACGCCAAGCCGGATCGGAAGTCGCGCAACCCGTCGCAGCTCAAGGCCAAGCCGAAGCGGACGCCCACGACCGCGCCGTTCGCGGCTCCCGTCCCGCCGAAGCGCGCGCCGATGCGCACCAAGGCCGTCCGGATCCCACGCTACAAGGGGCCCCCGTCGTTCGAGCAGATCCAGGCCGTTCGGCGCGAGGTCTATCTACGCGTGCTGCACGGACGTCGCTCGGTGCCGACCAGCGACGCCGAGGCTCGGCGCTGCTCCGAGGCGTTCGCGGCCGAGCTGCGCCGTCGCGGATGGCTGGCTGAGGAAGGTCGGGCGGCATGAGCACCACGCTCGACCCGACCAGCGCGGCCGGCGCCGAGGACGTCGGTTGCTCGCATCCCGCCACGGTCATCTCGATCGACGGCGTGTGCTGCGTCTGCGATCGCGTCGTGGTGCCGCGCTGCACTGAGCGCGCGTGGTGCGTCGATCGCGCCGGGCACGACGGTCCGTGCGTCGAGGTCCCGCGCACGACCGTTGCCGCCACCGACTACGGACCGAGGAGGAAGTCGTGATCACGATCGACGTTCTCGGAACGCCCGCACCGAAGGGCAGCGTGCGCCCGGTGATCCGCGCTGGTCGCGCGTTCCTCACCCCGAGCCACAACGCAACTGGCCAGCGCAAGCTGAAGAGCTGGAACACGAGCGTACGCGAACACGCCGTCGAGGCCATTGTTGCGCTCGGCGACGCCGCGCCCACCGGTCCGCTGTTCGTCGACGCGCCGCTCGCGGTCGAGCTGACGTTCCGCATGGCGCGGCCATCTGGGCACTGGGCGAAGAAGGGCGGCTTGAAGCCGTCCGCGCCGAGCTCGCCGGCGGTCAAACCCGACATCGACAAGCTGACCAGGTCGACCCTCGACTGCCTCACCGGCCTCGTGTTCGACGACGACAGCCGCATCGTCGAGCTCGTCGTCCGCAAGGTCTACGCCGAGCCCGGGCGCGAGGGTGCGCGGATCGTCGTGAACGAGTTCGTCAACACGATAAGCATCTAGTTCCCCGAAGGAGTCCCCGCATGCCCCGCACCGCGATAGCCGTTCTCAACCTCGACTTCGACAAGAAGCTCTGCACGATCGACGTGCCCGATCCGTGTCGCATCGTCGGCGCGATCGTGCAGGAGAAGCTCGCGAGCGCGATCGTGCTTCGGAGCAAGCCGCGCACGATCTGGGTGCCGGCGCTGCTCGCGATCGTCGACCCGACAAAGCCGCGCAAGCCGCGCACGTTCCGGCTCATGTCGCCGCTCGACGACCTCGAGCACAACTACGAGCTCGCGTACTGCGCGCATGTCACGAACCCCGTGAACCGCGAGGTCAAGCTGATCTTCCAGATGCTGATCGAGGCGCACGAGGCTGAGACCGAGCTGGTCGCGCCCGGCGGCGAGATGGTGCCGGCGCACGAGGTGACGGTGCCGGGCGTGGCGAGCGCCGAGCACGGGCTCGATCTCGTGTCGTCCGAGGAGCCGGAGGTCGCATGACGGCTCCGATAGACCTTGAGTGCCCGAAGTGCAAGGCCGGCGCGGGGAGAAGTTGCATCATGCAGGGCGGCGTCGGCGACGGCATGACGCTCGACTACCACCATGCCGGGCGGGTGGATGCGGCGGCGAGGGCGAGCGACGAGGCGCAGCACGGCGGTCGTCCGCCGAACTGGACGAAGCCCTGACAGCAAGCACCCCGGCGCGTCTCCCAACGCCCGGGGCCCTGACCGTACCGACGTCCACCCCGTCGGCCAGTGCCTAGGAGATAGCACGTGGCCGTGACGCGCAAACGAAGACAGCACCGACCAGACAAGAGCGAGATCGGATCTGTCGTCTACTTCGTCCTCGCCGCAGAGGCGAAGCGAATCAAGATCGGAACGTCATCGGGCGAGACGCTCGAGCGGCGTATGTCGTCACTGCTCGCCAGTTCGCCGGTCCATCTCGTGCTACTCGGCGCGATCCGTGGCGGTATCTCGGTCGAGCGCTGGTGTCACTATCACTGCTTCGAGCACCGCTCGCACTTTGAGTGGTTTCACTGGACCCCTCGGGTCGAGGCGTTTGTGCGGCTCGTGCTCGGGCACGGTGAGTTCGCGGCCGAGCAGATGTGCGGCAAGTACTACCGGCGCGATCGCGCCGGCCACACGCACTATGGACATCTGCCGCCGTTGCCGGCGCGGAACGGCTACCCATCGGGCTACAAGTCCTGGGTCGACGAGATTGGGGTCGTCCCAATCGGTGCGTGCAATTGTGAGTTGTGTCGCGCGTACCAAGAGGACGCCGCACGATGACGTACGCCGAACACAAGGCGGCGGCCGTCGATGCCGGGCACTGCACGTACCCCGGATGCATGGAGCCACCGGGCGAGACGGACCTGTGCACGAAGCACCAGGCGGATGCCAAGAAGCGTAAGGCGCGCAGCTACGCTCGCAACAAGGCCAAGCGGAAGGCCGGGAAGCTCTGCATGCGATGCGGACGCAAGCGGAAGCCGGGCTCGAGGTGGTGCGTAGCCTGCCTGATCTCGTACGGGCGCATGATTTTCCGGGATCGGGACAAACAACGGGACAAAGACGCTCGCATCGAAGGCGACGGCTACGCCCGCGAGCGCTTCCGCGGCCAGGGCAAGCGCGGTCCGCAGCCCAAGCACCAGCTCGACGACCAGGACCTGGAGGCGGCGGTGAAGGAGCTGCAACGCGCTCGGGCCGCTCTGCAGTACGCCGCTTCGGAGGAGGTCCAGGCGCTGCCGCGCGCGCAGCGGCAGGAGGCGGTCGCCAAGGCCGTCGCGCTGGCCATCTACGGGATCCGTCTCGCGGCGCAGGTGCCGGGCCGCCACGACGTGCAAATCCCGGATCTTTCAGTGGTCGACGAGGATTGATCCATGTCCAGCGGCAAGCCCGGCGAGCCCGGCAACGTGAACGGCGCCGCCGCGTCCGGGACGCACGGATTCCAGCGGGGCAAGAGCGGCAACCCCGGCGGGCGCGTCGCGATCGCGCCGATCCTGGAGTCGTTCGGCAAGTCGCCGGACGACGTCCGCAGGATGCTGTTTCAAAAAGCGATTGCCATCGTCGAGGCCGGCCCCAAGGGCGCGAACGATCCAACGTGGCGCTACTGCCATCAGTGGGTCGGCGACCGCGTCGGGCTCAAGGAGGCGCTCGTCATCGAGATCCCGAACGAGCCGCGCGCGGCGATCGATTGGAGCAAGGTGCCGTCCGATCGTCGCCGTCGGCTCGCCGAGTCCATGGCCGAGCTCGACATGATCCTGGCGTCGCCCGAAGACACCGAGCACTGATGGACTACCGCCGCCATCGCGACGACATCGAGCGCTCGCTGGCCGAGGAGCACCTGAGCGACTTCATCCGGCTCCTGTGGCCGGTGATCGAGCCCGGTCGCCCGCTCGTCGACGGCTGGGCGATGCGCGCGATCGAGGAACACCTCGAGGCGGTGACCGCCGGGCAGATCAAGCGGCTGCTCATCAACGTGCCACCAGGCTTCAGGAAGTCGCTCACCACTGACGTGTTCTGGCCAGCATGGGAGTGGGCTCGCGACGCGTCGCTCCGCTACCTGGTGATCGGCTACGTCGGATCGCTGACGGTGGCCAGCAACATGAAGCTGCGCCGGCTCGTCGAGAGCGATCTCTACCAGCGTCTATGGGGGCACCGCGTGCAACTCGCCGCCGATCAGAACGCCAAGACGTTCTTCGAGAACACGGCGACTGGCTTCGCGCTGGCCACGTCGATCGGCGGCGGCGTCATGGGGAAGCGCGGCGACCGCGCGATCCTCGATGACCCGAACAACACCAAGGACGTCGACAGCGACGCCAAGCTCGAGGAGAGCTTGCAGTTCGTCACGGAGGTCTTGCCGACCCGCGTCAACGACGAGGCGACATTTGCCAGCGTCACGATCATGCAGCGGACCGGCGAGCGCGACGTTGCTGGCATGATGATCGAGAACGGGCTCGTGGATTGCCACCTCTGCATCCCGATGGAGTGGCGTGAGGGCCACCCGTTCATCGCATACCGCGACAAGCCCACGGCGATCGGCTGGGTCGATCCGCGAACGCGTGACGGCGATCTCGCGTTCCCCGAACGGTTCAGCGCCGAGGGCGTCGCGCTGCTCAAGAAGCAGCTATCGGCATGGGGCGGCGACTACGCGGTGGCGGGCCAGCTCGATCAGCTGCCGATCCCGCGCGGCGGCGGCCTGTTCGCCGAGGAGTGGTTCGATCGGCTCTGCCAGCCAGAGGACGTGCCGAGCGGATCCATCACGGTGCGCGGATGGGACTTCGCCGGCAGCAAGGGCAAGCGCTCGCCGTACACCGCGAGCGTCAAGCTGCGGCTCGCGCATGACGGCACGCTCTACGTGCTCGACGTGACGCGCGAGCGGGTCGAGGCTGCGGAGCTCGAGCAGCACGTGGTGGGCGTCACCCTGAGCGACGACCGCTGGGTGATCATCGACGTGCCGCAGGATCCGGGACAGGCCGGCAAGGCGCAGATTGCGTCGCTCGCGAAGCGCCTCCACGGCCGCAACTTCGTGTTCTCGCCCGAGAGCGGCAGCAAGGAAGTCCGCGCGCAGCCGATCGCCTCGCAGTGCAAGGCCAAGAACGTCGTGCTCGTGCGGGGCGAGTGGAACCGGCCGTTCATCACTGAGGCCAAGAGCTTCCCGCGCGGCATGTACGCCGACCAGGTCGACGCATTCGCGCGCGCGTATGCACGGATCGTCGGATCATTCATCGAGGACGCGCCGGCAGGCGGCGTGGTCTTCTCCGGCGGCGAGGTCGTCGTCGGCCGCGCCTACGCCGACAAGCCGAGCGCGGACGACAACATCGACGATTACCCGCTCGGCATGAGCGGGCGCCGTCGGTCTCGCTTCGTCCGCTGATTTCGACCCCAAGCCCGCGTCGCCACTAGCGTTGCGAGAGCGATGGGCCTCTTCGACTCGATCCGAAACTGGTTCGCTACGTCGAAGCCCGCGCCGATCACGGAGCCGTCCGGCAGCGATGGCGTGGCCGCCCCGGGGGGCTATTTATGGCGCGGCGAGACCAACCCGGATCTCGTCGGCCACAAGCTGTGGCTCACGATCTCCGATGCGATCACGAACTCGATCATCGTCGCGGCAGCAGCTCGCTACTTCTTGAACCTGATCGCCGGCACCGAGTGGGAAGTGCGGCCTAACGAAAAGGCTGGTGCCGACGGCGTGAAGGCGGCCGAGATCGTGCGCGATGGCCTGCTGAAGGCCGAGATGGGCATGCCGTGGCCGGCGATCGTGCAGAAGGCCGCGCTCTACAAGTTCTACGGCTTCTCGGCGCACGAGTGGATCATCAAGCGGCGCACCGACGGCATGGTCGTCTTCGCCGACATCCAGCACCGGCCGCAATACACGATCCACTGGTGGGACAAGCCCGACGAGCGGTCGCCGCTGCTCGGGCTCGTGCAGCAGACGCGGCTGGGCAGTCGCTACTACCTGCCGCGCGAGCGCCTGTTCTACTGCGTCGACAACTCGCTCACCGACAACCCCGATGGTCTGGGGTTGATGCGGCACATCATCCCCAAGGCCAAGCGGCTCGATCGCTACGAGCAGCTCGAGGGCATCGCGTTCGAGACGCACCTGCGCGGCATTCCGTACGGTCGCGCGCCGATCAGCAAGCTCCAGGCGATCGCAAAGGCCGAGGGCAAGGGATCGGGCTGGGTCGACAAGCAGCTCGATGCGATCAACACGTTCACCGAGAGCCATGTGCGTACGGCGGACCTCGGGCTCGTGCTCGACAGCTCGCCGTACTTCGACAAGGAAGGCCACCCAAGCGCCGTTCCGCAGTGGGCGATCGAGCTGCTCACCGGCGAGGGCGGACCGCTGCAGGAAACTGCGGTCGCGATCAATCGGGTGAACCTCGAGATCGCACGCGTAATCGGCTGCGAGTTCATGATGATGGGCGGCTCCTCTGGCTCGACCGGCAACCGCGCGATGCACGAGGACAAGACCGAGCAGTTCGGCAACATGATCGACACGACGCTCGGCGCCGAGGCGCGCTTCGCCAAGCGCGACCTCGCCCACACACTCGTCGGGCTCAACGGCCTCGATGCGGACCTGTGCACGCCCGACCTCTTGCCCGGATCGGTCGCGACCGAGTCGGGGCTGCAGGTCTGTCAGGCGCTGCTCGCGATGGCGCAGGCCGGCGCGCCGCTCATGCCGGGCGATCCGGCAGTCGATCAGCTGCGCGCGCGCCTCCACCTCGCCGACCAGCCCAAGCTCACGCCCGAGATCGCCGGCATGCTGCCGCCTCGGCCGACGAAGCCGGGCCCGAACGGCAAGCCCGCGCCGGGCGGCGGCAAGGACGGCAAGCCGGCCCCCGACAAGGCGCCCGCGCAGCAGCCGGGCGATACCGGCGACGGCTCGGTGGACGTCGACATGAGCGACGTCGGTGACGACGACGCGAGCAGCGGCCTCAAGCGCAAGCGAGGAGCCAGGTCATGAGCGTTCCGTTCAGCGTCACGATCGGCGCGGACACCTTCGAGGTCTACGGCGGCATCACCGCCTGCACCTCGTACCTCAACGGCCGCAACTCGGCCGGCGCGGTCGCGTTCCGCGCGCTGCCGAGCGCCGACGACCGGGCGCGCGCGCTGATCCAGGCGACGGCCTTCCTCGACGCGCAGACCTGGCAGGGCATGCCGACGACGCCGGCGGTTGGCGGCACCGCGCTGCAGTGGCCGCGCACCGGCGTCATCGACGTCAACGGCAACGCGGTCGACTCGAGCACGGTCCCGACGAACGTGGTCAACGCCGTGTTCGAGCTCGCGGCGCTGTTCGCCGACGACGCCGACCTGGCCGAGAACGTCGACGCTGGCACGAACGTCAGGGGCGTCAAGGCCGGCTCGGCGGGCGTCGACTTCTTCGTGCCGACGTCTGCACTCGATGGCTCGGCGCCGCTGCTGCCGCCGCAGGCCGAGCGCCTGGTCGCGCAATACCTCGGCTCGGCGGTCGAGAGCGGCGGCGGCGTGGTGAGCGGCACCGAGGGCGTGAGCGCGTTCGATGTCGATGGCGATGGCGACGACGACGACAACATCTGGGGCAGGAGCTGGCCGCTGTGAAGCCGCTAGACGGCGGCATCGCGCGGCAGGTCTACAAGGCCGCGAAGAAGGCCAAGCTCGTTAAGAGCGCCACGCTCATCAGGGTCACGCAGGGAACGCGCACGCCGGGCGCGATCAGTGCGGGAACGAACCCGACCGCGACGAGCTATCCGTGCGGTGGCTTCGTCGACGACTTCAAGGCGTACCAGATCAACAACACGCTGGTGTTCGTCGGCGATCGCCTCGTGAGCATCTTCGGCGCGAGCCTGGCTGCCGGCGTCACGCCGGTCCCCGACGACAAGGTCACGATCGCGGGCAGCACGTACCGCATCCGGCTCGTGACGAGCGATCCGGCGAACGGCATGTACGTCTGCCAAACGCATGGGCCTGCGCTGCCGTGAGCGAGCGCGACATGCAGGATCTTCTCGCGCTGGTCGAGAAGCACCTCGGCAAGAGCTGGGTCGACGTCGTCGGGCAGCTGCGTGACGTGAACGGGCTCGACGACATCGCGGAGCGGCTGCACCAAGGTGACGAGGCCGGCGCCATCCAGGGCGTGGAAGACGCAGCTAGGGACTTCGCGGACGCGACGCACACGGCCTACGTGGACAGTGGCGAGGCCGCGGCAGAATGGCTGAGCGACAAGGCCGACGCCGTGGTGCGGTTCGACGTCGAGAACAAGCACGCGGCTGCGTGGGCGAAGCAGAACGAGGCCGATCTCGTGCGCGAGGTGACCCAGGAGCAGCGGGATCTCGTGCATCGGGTCGTGGCGGATGGTGTCGCTGCCGGGCGCAACCCCCGCGAGGTAGCTCGCGATCTCCGCGACTCGATCGGGCTAACCGATTACCAGGCCCGGATTGTGGCCAACTACCGCGCCGCACTCGAGGCCGGTGACTGGTCGAATGCGCTAGGGCGAGATCTGACCGACGGACGCGACGACCGGACGATCCAACGCCTGATGGACAGCGACAAGGACCTCAAGGCCAAGCAGATCGACCAGATGGTCGAGCGTTATCGGGCGAACTGGGTGGCGTTTCGCGCCGAGACGATCGCGCGCACCGAGGGACTTCGCTGTTTGCACGAGGGCACCGAGCAACTGTTCCGGCAGGCGATCGACAACGGCGACGTTGATGGCGACAAGCTGACGCGCCAGTGGAATCACGCGAGCCGCGGCAAGAACTCACGCGACGACCACGAGGCCATGAACGGCCAGGAGCAGAGCGTGGGCGATCCGTTCGAGCTACCAGGTGGCGACACGATCCGCTTTCCGGGCGACCCAGACGCGGATCCATCGCAGACAATCAACTGCCGGTGCTGTCTCAGCACGCGGCTCGCCGTCTAGTGCATTTCGCCCCGACCGGAGTCGCGGCGCAGCCTGTGGTCATGCCGATCAGCAGACAGCAGGCGTATACGAACGCGAACGCGCTCTCGACCGCGAACCTCAAGACGATCGCGACCGCGGCAGTGGACGCCTACGTGGCGCTCTGCGAGCTCGCGGGCTCGAAGGGCGGGCTACACCCGAACTTGACGGCGCTCAGGGACGCGGTGCGCAATCTGGTCGCGAGCGGCGACCACATCACCGGCTGACCGGCGATTTCGACCCGACCCGGGCGCGGGCGCAAGCCTGTGGTCGTGCGCTACAAGCTCAAGCTCAAGCGTCTCGACTTCGTCTCGCCGGTGGACGAGCCCGCGCAGCAGACGGCTCGCGTGCTGATGATCAAGCGCCGTGAGGTCAACGGCTTCGCTCGCGCGATCAAGGTCAGCGACGAGCTCGGGCTCGTCTTCTGCTGGGCATTCACGTCCAAGGACAAGGGCGCGGACTACTACGACCTGCAGAGCGACAACATCGACGAGGACTTCATCAAGGCCGCCGCCGAGTTCATGGAGAACGGCGGCGCGACCGACGAGATGCACGACGGCCAGCGCGACGGCCGCGTCGTGTTCGCATTTCCGATGACGAGCGAGATCGCGAAGGCGTTCGGGATCGAGACCGACACGACCGGGCTCATGGTCGCGCTCAAGCCCAGCGCCGAGGTGCTCGCCAAGTTCAAGAGCGGCGAGTACACGGGCGTCTCGATCGAGGGCATCGGCGAGCGCACCAAGGTCGCCGGCGACACGAAGACCTGCAAGTCGTGCTCGGCCTACATGGCCAAGGACGACGAGAAGTGCGCGTCGTGCGGCGCGATGTACAAGCGCGCGAGCCGGCCGCTCTATCTCGGCCGCGAGGGCCGCTTCGACGAGACCGACGACCAGATCGTGTGCGTCGAGCTCGGCAAGCGCGCGGCCTCGAGCTACCAGACCGACCTGCGCGGCGCGGTGCTGAAGGCGACGTGGACGACGGCGACGATCGACGACCTGCCCGACAGCTCGTTCCTCTACATCGAGGGCGGCGGCAGCAAGGACAAGGACGGCAAGACCACGCCGCGATCGCTGCGCCACTTCCCGTACAGGGACGAGAACGGCAAGATCGACATCCCGCACCTGCGCGACGCGATCAGCCGCATCCCGCAGAGCTCGCTGCCGGCGACGCTGCGCAACAAGCTGCAGGCGAAGGCCGAGAAGTTGCTCGGAAAGCAGCACGAGAAGGGCGACGCAGACAAGCGACTCGCCAAGCGCGCGATGCTGACGACCGCGGTCGCCGGGCACGTGCACATGCTCGACGACGGCGACGGCGCGCAGGCCGGCGAGACCGACTATCGCGACATGCCGGGCTCGGAGATGGGCGGCTACCACAGCCACCCGTGGGTCCGCTCGAGCGACG
>DAHUXU010000360.1 GCA_027307005.1 Gemmatimonadota bacterium | reverse complement strand
CGGCGGCGCAATGGACATTCGCGGTCTGTCGTACGCACGGATTCGCCAGCTGATCGATGCGGGACTGGTGCATGACTTCGCCGACATTTTCTCGCTCACCGTCGAGCCGTTAGTGCAGCTCGAGCGCTTCGCCGAAAAGAGCGCCGAGAATCTCGTGGCGGCAATCGAAGCGTCGAAACGGCAGCCGCTCTCGCGGCTCCTGAACGGACTCGGTATCCTGCATGTGGGTGAGATGGCGGCCCAGGTCCTCGCGCGGCACTTTCGCACGCTCGATGCTCTCGCGCACGCGACCGAAGAGCAGATCACATCCGTGCGGGGTGTGGGCGACATCATCGGGCGATCGGTGGCGACGTACTTCGCCAACGACACCACCAAGGCGCTGATCGAAAAGCTGCGCGAACGAGGAGTGAATTTCGAGGAACCGGCCGGCAAGCGCGCAGGCAATGGCGCCGGTAGCCTCACGGGCAAGACAGTCGTCATCACCGGTACGCTGCCCACGCTGTCTCGTAAGGCAGCTACCGAGTTGGTCCAGAACGCCGGCGGACACGTCACGTCGTCCGTGTCCAAGAGCACCAGCTTCGTCGTGGTGGGCACGGATGCGTGGAGCAATCTGGATCGCGCACGCGAGCTCGGCGTAGAGATCATTGATGAAACGGAGCTCTTGCGCCGCACCGGAGCCGATCCTAAAAACCAGTAGCGCGGCGCGAGAAGCGCCGACTCGTCCAACACACGAGGCAGTCATGGCCGACACGATCAACCTCGCCGATCACGCACTGGTGGCTGTGAGCCGTCCCGCGATACACGCCTTGCGCGCCGCGCTGCTGCGCGACGTGGGGCCGGCGTCGGCGGCAGCACTGCAGGAAGCGGGATACGCCGGCGGCGCCACGGTGTTCGAAGCGTTTCGCGCTTGGCTGCACGAGCGGGGCGACGGCGCTCCGGAAGATCTCGACTTCGAAACCTTCCAGCGGCGCGCGTCCGAGTATTTCCGGCTCGCCGGCTGGGGCACGTTGGAGATCGGCTCGCTGCGCGACGCAGTGGCGACGGTCGACACCGATGACTGGGGCGAAGCGAATCCGGATGAACACCTGGATCAGCCCGGCTGCCACTTCACGACCGGGATGCTCGCCGATTTCTTCGGGCGCTTCTCGGATGTGCCGCTCGCGGTGCTCGAGGTAGAATGCCGCTCCGCCGGCCACGAGCGGTGTCGCTTTCTCCTCGGCAACGGCGACGTGATGCGGTTCCTGTACGACCGGATGGAGCAGGGCGAAGGGTACGACGCCGTCGTCTCCGCCGTCGAGTGACCGCGTCCAGTTAGGCGCGCCTAACGAACGATCAGGAGACGGACGACAGCAGGTCTTCGTCCCACGGGAGCACGATCGTGCTCTCCGTTTCCAGCGCCGAGAAGTTGGGCTCGTACGGGCCGGTTCGGAATCCCACCGCCGTGCGCACATCGGCGGCCCCCGCATTCACCAGCGCGGCCACGGCCATGCGCATCGTCTCGCCCGTGTCGCACGTCTCGTCCACCAGCAGCACGCGACGGTTGCGAACCTCGGGCGGCGCAATGCCCAGAATGGCCGGCGTCTCCCGCACCGATTGGGCGTGATAGCGGCGGCTCACCACAATCGAGTGGAACTCGCGGCCGAGGATCGCGGCGATCACCGCGCCCGGGATGACGCCGGCAGTGGCGATGCCCACGACGATCTCGGGATCGTACGTCCGGGCCACCTTGAGCGCGAGTGCGCGAGACAGCTCGCCGAAGAGCGGCCAGTCCACTTCGAAGACGCCGCGCGTTCGGTCCGCGGGTTTACGTCGTGGCGCCACGTGTCCTCCAGGTTAGCGGCCGACTTCGACTCAGCGCGAAAGCTACCGTCGCACGCTCGCGGCCGACAGCGCGGTTGCCGCCTCGCGTGGGCCTGCATAAGTTTGCCCTCGACAGGTACGCCGAGTGCGCATTCCTGCACCGCGCCGCCGTGGTGCGCCTTCCCACCCAAGTTCTCGACTCTAGACGCATCGCATGTCCTGGTGGAGCCGCTTGACGGGTGGTGGAACGGCGCACACGCCGCGCCCACAACGTCTCGACTACTTGAGCGCAGCGCTGGCGCTGGAGCGCCAGGGTGACTACGACGCCGCGCTCACGTCGTACCGGCTCGCACTGCGCGATCAGCCCAACGATCAGCGCATCCTCCAGAACATGGCGATCGCATATTCGCGAACCGGACGACTGGACGACGCCATCCGCTGCTATCGCCGGGCACTCGAAATCGACCCGCAGTTGAGCGGCGCGCATTATGGCCTCGCGTACCTGCTGCTCAAGCGCGGCGACGGCCAAGGCGCCCAGCGCCACCTGACGGCGTTTCTGGAGCATCCGCCGTCCACAGTCGAAGCGGAACGGTGGGTCCAGCATGCCCGGCAGACCATCGAGCAGATCAAGACCGGCGGCGGGGCGGGCTCCGTCCCCGGCACGGAATAGCGAGTGGGAACCGTCCTCGCCGTCGTGAGCCAGAAAGGCGGTGTCGGTAAGACGACCACCGCAGTGAATCTCGCCGCCGCGTTCGCTCGCCGCGGCATGAAAACGCTCCTCGTCGACGTGGATCCCCAGGGCGCCGTGCGCTACGGCGTGGGGCTGCGCGCGGACCATGTCACCGTCGGCATCTCCGATTATCTATCGGGAGAGAAGACGCTGCGCGACATCATTTTGCCGACGGCGTTACCATGGCTTCGCGTGATTCTGGCCGGGACCGTCAGTGCGGCCACGAATCACGTCGCATACCAGCACCGGATGGAGGAGTCCACATTGCTGCCCGACTTGTTGGCCATGGCGCGTCAGCGCACGGACGTCGTCGTG
>DAHUXU010000335.1 GCA_027307005.1 Gemmatimonadota bacterium | reverse complement strand
GACGGCCCCGGTGGTGATCGGCACCACCGACACCCCGATGTTGGCTCCGGCGGCGTACTGTGCGGCGACGGGCGGCGCTGCGGACCCAGCGCCCAGGACACAGACGGCGGCGACCACGGGCATGGCGTGCGAGAGCACCTGCGGCATGGCGACTCCTCCGGTTCGCGCCGAGCTGGAGCAAGCATGGCGCCGACGAACGCTGCGGGCAAGCGCACGACGCCTCCAGGCCGCTCGCGCACCCGCGCGGATGTATTACCCCCGCACCAGGTGCCGACGTCACATCGCGAACTGCGGCCCGGATGGTCTCGTGCGCCCGGACTCGACCCGCGCAGCGAATCCCACCGCCGGCGGGACGCTCAACGACTTTCATTATCCGCGATGGCCGCGATGGGTTCCGCGGCCGCGTCAGGACCCCAGGTCCGGCACCCGCCGCGTCCCGAGAGCGCACGGTCGGAAGGCCGGCCTCGCCGCAACCAGGGCGGTACCCAACCTGGCCCCGGCGGGGCCGGGCCGCCCGCCTAACGGACCCGGGTGAACACCGCGTTGAGCGGCACGTGCGCGCCGGCAAAGCCGCCCGACATTCCGGTCAACGTCAATCCTGATGAATCCGCGCGCGCCTGCACCGACTTCACGAACGCGCGCGTCACGAAGTCGTCGGGCTCGAGCGCAAGCTGTCCGCCTCGCACGGTGTAGCGGCCGGACCCGGTGATCACGTGCGGGTCGGGTCCCGGCGAAAAGCCGGGGATCGGAAAGGGAAGGGACGGCGCTTTCGTCCACCGCACCGTCACCTTGTCGGTGTAGGAGCTGTCGGCGGCGAGCATGATGCGCGCGCTGTCGACGCTCCCGGCGACGACGGAACCGGCCAGCAGGAATTGAAACGGTATGGGCGGCCGAGCCGACGCGGCGCGCGAGAGAACATAGGCGCCGGTCGGCAGCGCAGCCGGGCCAGCCGCCCAACGAGCGGTGGCCGCCGTGGCGACGAGGCACAGCGCGCCGGGTGCGATGGCGAATCGAGGGCGCATGTCCGGGGTCCGTGGTCTGAGCACCTCCAAGATACACACGCGGCGCCGCCGGGTTCACGGGACGGGCCCGTCGCCGGCGGACGCGGCCACTAACAAGCGCCGCGCCAAGTACTATAGCCTCACCCCGGCCGGACGGCGCCATCTCGAGGCGCAGCGCAGCAGCTGGTCGGCCTTCTCCGCGGCCATGAGACGCATCATGGACGCCACGAGCCAACCCGCCTAACGCTTCGATGCCCGGCGCGGCGTGTCGCTCATGGTCCTCCGCCATGGCGTGGCGCTCGCGGCAGCCGGGGTCGCCATCGGCCTCGTGGCATCGGTTGCCGCCACGCGCGCGCTCGCCGGCATGATCTACGGCGTGAGCGCGCACGACCCGGCCACGTTCCTCGGCGTGGCCGCGGTGCTGCTCCTGGTCGCCGCCTTGGCGAGTCTCGTGCCGGCGCACCGCGCCACCCGCCTCGACCCGCTCGACGCCCTCCGCGGCGGTTAACCTGTTAGGCGTCCGGCGCGGACGCGGTCGTGCCTAACGTAAGGTTGCGGCTCGGCGCTGCCGGCACGTCAGTGCGGCGTGGTGACGCGCGCCGCCGGACGCGGCAAGGCCGCCGGATCGGCGGGACGCTGCGAGAAGACGTTGACCATGAATCGCTGTGACTCCGTCACCCGCTCCACTTCGATCGCCGTCGACTCGACGATCTGCTCGATCCGCGACAACCGCGCTTCGAGCGCCGTCGTATCCGGCGCCGGCGCCGTCGGCCGCTTGCGGCCCAAAAACGCAGTCACGACACGCGTGAACGCGATCAAGCAGCCGAGGCCAAACAAAAACGTGAGCAGGTCGGTCAACATGCTTTCAGTCATCGCCGGTCCTCCACCGCCGGAAGTTGTGCCAGGGCGCCATCCCGGCGCTCGGCCAGGAGACGCGCCGTAAATCGCTGCGCCTCGCTCACGCGTTCGACCTCCACCGCGACGCTCTCCAGGGACTGCTCGATGCGCTCGAGCCGCGGCGCCATGCCGCTCGTGTCCACCGACCCGCTCTTGAGCTTCGCCCGTGCGCGGGCCGACAACGCCGCGGCGATCATGCAGACCGACACGCCGAAGGTGATCACCGCAACACAGATCACCGTCATGACCTGCTCGCCGTCCATGTGGCCTCCTGGGATCGTCAACGCCAAGATCCCCTACGCGGCATCGCCGCGCCAGGTGTCACTGTCCGGTCAGCGTCGAGCGCCGCATGCCTCACAGAACGATTGCGAGACGGCGCGCCGCGGTCCAAAATGAGTCGCCCGCGGTCCACCGCCATTCACGATCATGGAGCCCTTGGTGCGCGCAAATCGCTTGTCCGTTGCTGCCGTGTTCGCTCGTGCTGCCGCTCGTCTTGCCGCTACGGTCGCGGCGCTTTCACTCGCCGCGCTCAGTCTTCCGGCGCAGTCGCGGCCGTCGCCGGCCGTCGACCCAGCAGCCACCGTCCGGTCCGGTCGCCCGCTGCCCGGTCCCGTGTTCGAGTCGGCGGCATTCAGCCGGGCCGTGGCGCGCGGCACGCGCACGCGCACCGGCGAGCCGGGTGCATCGAACTGGGTGCAGCACGCGCGCTATCACATCGACGCCGCGCTCGACCCCGCCGCGGCGCGCCTAACGGGAAGCGAGTCAGTGGTGTACTTGAATCGCTCGCCCGACACCCTGCGGGCGCTCGCCGTGTACCTGCGCCAGAACGTGTTTGCCCCCGGGAGTCCGCGACGCGGCAGGCTGCCGATCACCGGCGGCGTGACGCTCTCGCGCGTCGCCGTGTCGGGTCGCGCGCTCACGGCCTCATCGGACACGACGCGACCCGGCTATGCGGTCGACGCCACCGTGATGTGGATCCGATTGCCCGCTCCCGTGCTTCCGGGCGACAGCGCGCACCTCGCGTTCGCGTGGTCGTATTCGCCGGCGCCGACGCCGTCCGACGGCCGTGAAGGACGCGACGGCCGCGTGTTCTACATGGGCTACTGGTATCCGCAGCTCGCGGTGTACGACGACGTGAACGGCTGGGTCACCGATCCGTATCTCAGCGGCGCCGAATTCTACATGGACCCGGCCGATTACGATGTCCGCCTAACGGTACCGCACGGCTGGGTGGTGGGCGCCACCGGCCAGCTCGCGGATTCATCGGTGTACTCGGCGCGTACGCGCGCCCGGTTGGCCGAGGCGCGGCGCAGCGGGCGGGTGGTCCGCGTGCTGACGCCGGGCGCCGGCGCCGCCGCGGCGTTCGCGCCCGGCACGGGCCGCGTGACGTGGCACTACACGGCGCGCGACGTTCGCGATTTTGCGTGGGGCACGAGCGACCAGTACGCGTGGGATGCGACCCGCGCGCTGGTGCCGCACGACGGCGGCGCGCCGCCCGACACCATCGCCATCAACAGCTTCTTCCGCCTCACGCGCCAGGCCGCCGCCTGGCCGTTAGGCGGAGCGCGCTTCACGCGCGACGCGATCGAGCAATTGTCGGCGGGGCTCTGGCCCTATCCCTGGCCGCAAATGACGTCCATGGAAGGCGTCATCCAGGGCGGCGGCATGGAATACCCGATGATGACGCTCATGCAGTCGTGGGCCGACACGTTGTCGCTCGCCGGCGACCTGATGCACGAGACCGGGCACATGTGGTTTCCGATGCAGGTCGGATCGAACGAGACCCGGCACCCATGGATGGACGAGGGCCTCACGCAGTTCGACGTCGCGCAGTGCATGCGGGTGTTGTACGGCGAGCCGCGCCGGGGCGGCCGGCCTAACGATTCAGAGTCCGGCCAGCGCAGTCTGTATCTCGGCGCCCTGCGGGCCGGCCTCGACGAACCGCTCATGCGCTGGGGCGACCTCTCCAACAACGATCTCTACTTCATCACCTACTACGACAAGACCGCACAGGTGCTCGCAGCGCTGCGCGCCGTGATGGGCGCCGACAAATTCCACCACGCGCTCCGCGAGTACGGCCATCGGTGGATCGACCGGCATCCCTATCCGGTCGATTTCTTCAATACGTTCGACAATGTGGCCGGCCGCGATCTGTCGTGGTTCTGGGACACGTGGTTCTATCGGGCGTGGCCGCTCGATCAGGCCATCGCATCGGTCACGCCCGACGGCGACTCGGTCGCGATCACGATCGAGGATC
>DAHUXU010000328.1 GCA_027307005.1 Gemmatimonadota bacterium | reverse complement strand
GTGTCCGTCACCTCCGGAACCGCACAGCAGGTCGCCGGCTCGGCCACCGAACTGGCCGAGGCGTCGACGCAGATTTCCGACGCCGCGAGCCAGGTCGCGTCGGCCATGTCCGACGTGACGTCTGGCGCGTCGAACCAGGTGCAGCAGCTCCGCGAAATCGACGGTGCGCTGCAGGTGATTCGCCAGCGCGCGGACACCGTGCGCGGCGGCGTACACGATGTGACGGGACTGGCACACGACATTGCCGAATCGTCGGCAGCGAAACGACCGGAGCTCGAGCGCGCCCTCGACCTGCTGCTCCAGATCAAAACGACGGTCGAAACCGCGGCGACCGAGGTGCAGTCGCTGAACGACACGACTGCGACGATCACCACGTTCGCGGATACCGTACGCGGCATCGCCGACCAAACGAATCTGCTGGCGCTCAACGCAGCGATCGCAGCGGCGCGCGCGGGCGACGCGGGGCGCGGCTTCGCGGTCGTCGCAGCCGAAGTGCGCAAGCTCGCCGAGCAGGCGCGGTCCGCGTCGGCGACGGTGGTGCAGATGACGCGGTCGATCACCGAGCGCATGGCGCGCACGACGGAAGCGATGCAGAACGGCGTCACGCACGTTGCCGAGATCGAACGAGCCGCGCGCAGCATGGACGACGCGCTGTCGGGAATTGCATCGGCGTCGGAACGGACGCGCACCGCGGCATCCGGCGTGGGTTTGGCCGCCGAAGAGAATCTCCGCGCGGTGGAGCAGGCGGCGACGGGCATCGCTGCCATTGCGCGCGTTGCAGAATCGCACGCGTCGGCGGCTGAAGAAGTGACGGCGTCGAGCGAAGAGCAGAGCGCCGCATGCGAGCAGATGAGCGCGACGGCAGCCACGCTGCACCGCGGCGCCATGAGACTCCGCGAGCTCGTCGACGGGCTCGGCGCGCGCACGAACGGTAACGGGACCAACTGATGGGGGATAGCCGCCGCCAGCGGCGTTGGGGAATCGGGACGCGTTGTGCTTCGGAAGGCGGCCGCCTGACGGCGCCTCGGTCGGCAGAGGTGACGACTTGCCTCTGCGCGATCATCGCAGCAGCGTACACGCGTATACCCAATCGATTCTCCGGGGCGCAGCGCTTCCCAAGGCGCCAGCGCTTCTCCAAGGCGGCGCCAGCCGCCGCTTCCTCCGCTGGGAGCTCCCGTGCCGCTACTTCACAAGATGACGACCACCACCTTTTCGCTCGACGGCTACCGCGTGGTGCAGAATCTCGGAATCATCCGGGGCATTGTCGTGCGGTCGCGATCGATCGTCGGTAATCTGGGCGCCGTGTTTCAGACACTGGTGGGCGGCAACATTTCGCTGCTCACCGATTTGTGCGAGCGCACACGCGAGGACGCCTTTCAGCTCATGTTGACGCACGCATCCGAGGTTGGCGCGAACGCCGTGATCGGAGTGCGATACGATGCGACGGAGGTCATGAACGGAGTGACCGAAGTGCTCTGTTATGGTACGGCCGTCGTGGTGGAGGCCCAACAGGGCGCCGCGATCTAGGATCGAGCGCGCCACACTTGTCTCTTCGTGGCGCTCGTCCTATGCTGCCGGTACGAGACTCGCATCCCGCGTCCACGTGGAGGATCATGCCCCAACCTCGCATCGTACACATTACCGTTAGGAGTCGCGCCGCGGCGGCAGCGTTGGGCGTTGCGGCGCTCGTTGCGGGCGGTGCGTTGCTCGCCTTCGGGTTGACGCTCGTGGCGGGCGCGGCGGTGGTGGGCGTGGCGGCGGGCGGCGGATTGTTGTTGTATCGGCGGGTGACGGGGCGCGCGGGGCAGCGCGTCGGTTCGCGCCACGGGCTCGACCCGTCGCTGGAGGTGTTCCCGGTGCGCCGGCCCGATCCGCCCGGCCTGCAGCCGCGGTCGCGGTAGGCGCGGTGGGCGCGGCCTAACTGGAAGCGGCTGGCCTGCCGGCGCGCTAGTGAGAGTTAGGCAGCCGCTCGACCGTCGACTTGAACGTCTGCGTGATCGGCGCGCCCTCGGAGATCGCGTTCTTCTCGGTGAGGTCGATCCGCTGCGTGGACTGCGACCCCAGATACACGCCGTCGTGGCTGATCACATGGACGGCGTTCGCCGAGCCCTGGCCCATCAGCGTCACGCGCTCGCTGTCCGGCGCCGCGGACGACATCCCGCTCTGCACGATGTCGGTGTGCCGGACCACCCGCCATGCACGCTGTCCGTCCACTGTCGTATCGCCGGTGACGCGCGAGAGCGTGACCGAGCGAATGTTGACGGCGAATCCATCCTTGTTGACGTGCTCGTTCGTCGTGTCCGCCCAACTCGTGCCCGGCGCGACCGGTTTGGTGGGAAACGACACCAGAAAACGGCGAAACGCCCGGTACAGCGCGATGACGTCGGGATCGGTCGTGCCCGGCGGCGGATCGAACTGGTAGAGCTTTCCCTGCGGGGAAATGAGACCCGTGAGCTTCTGGCCGAACAGGTGACGGACGTCGGGAGCGGGCGCATCGAACTTGGTCGAGACCGCGACCGAGTCGAGCGTGATGCCGAGCCGCAGTGTGTCCGGCGATTTCGCGGTGAGCTGGAGCGTCACCAGCTGCGTCGTGGTGACGTCGAACGCGAACGGGGCGCGACCGCCGCCCTGGATCTGCTCGCGATGGACTTCCGTGACCCACCGATAGTGCTGCGTGCCTGGCGCGTAGGCGAAGTCGCCGGACTGAGCCGCGGCGCTGCCTAACGGGACCAACAAGAGGAGGCCGAAACCGACGAGTCCGGGTCGCATGACGAGCTCCTTCGAAGTAACGATGCGGCCGCGCCGGCGGCCTTCGCCGGCGCGTGCCCCTCAATTAAGCATACCACGCGTTCGACGGTAATCCGAGTAGGTGGTGGGCTTCCTCGCTCCCAGAGCGAGGAAGCCAACCACGGGCGCGCCGAAGGGCCTGCTTCCCACGGATCGCTCGGCTGCGTGGCGCGATCAATGATGACCTTTCACGGCGTGTGGACGGTAGGGCGCCTCGAGCGCCTTGCACTCGGCAGCGTCCAGACTGAGGTCGAGGGCGCGAATCGCGGTCTCGAGATGCTCGAGTTTGGTCGCACCGACGATCGGAGCAGTGACGCCGGGCTTACTCAAGAGCCACGCGAGTGCGACCTCGGCGCTGCTCACTCCGCGAGCGGTTGCAACGCGGTGCGTCGCGGCCACCACGTCTTCGTCGCCCGGAGAGTCATAGAGGCCGCGCGCGAAGTCGTCGGAGTCGATGCGAACGGTGTGCTCGCCGGGTGCGCGCGCGAGCAGTCCGCGCGCCAACGGCGACCACGGAATGATTCCAATGCCTTCTGCGCGACAGAGCGGAATCATTTCCCGCTCTTCTTCCCGGTACACGAGATTGTAGTGGTTCTGCATCGACACGAAGCGCGCCCATCCGTTGCGCTCGGACGCGCTCAGCGCTTGCGCCATTTGCCACGCGTATCCGGAGCTTGCGCCGATGTAGCGAACCTTGCCCTGGTGCACCAAAAGGTCGAGGGCAGCCAGCGTCTCGTCGATCGGGACATCGGCGTCGAAGCGATGGATTTGATAGAGGTCGATCGTTTCGATGCCGAGCCGCGTGAGGCTCGCTTCGCACGCCTGGACGATGTGTTTGCGAGACAGGCCGCGCATGTTGGGCGCGTTTCGCATCTGGTTGAACACTTTCGTGGCGATGACGATCTCATCGAGGGATGCCATCTCGCGCAGCCAGCGTCCTGTGATCTCCTCGCTCCTGCCCACCGAGTACATGTCCGCGGTATCGAAGAAGTTGATGCCGGCGTCGAGCGCGCGCTTGAAGAACGGGCGGGCGGCGCCTTCGTCGAGCACCCATGCGCGCCAGCTCGGGCTGCCATAGCTCATGCAGCCGAGGCAGAGTCGGGAGACGGTGAGGCCGGTGGTTCCGAGCGTGGTGTAGAGCATGGTCGATGGAGGCGTCAGATTGCGCGCTGATGGGTCGTGAGCGTGCGCTGCGCTTCGGCGTGGGTGATGGCGCCCTCGAGCATCGCATCGAAGCGGCCGTGCTGCCGCAATTCGCCTAACCGGCGTTTCGTGAGGCCCAGGGCCGCGCGATAGACGCCGCCGCCGAGGCTGATGCGCGCGACGCCGAGCTTTGCGAGCTCGGCGACGGGCGGCGAGGCCGGCGTCGCGAGCACGTTGAGCGGCGCGTTGAGCGCGTTGACCAGGCGTGCGATGATGTCCGGATCGGCAACGCCGGGAGCGAAGAGGCAATCGCCTCCGGCATCACGGTAGGCAGTCAGCCGGCGTACGGTTTCGTCGAACCGCGTGTTGGGCGCGCCGATCTCAGCGAGATAGACATCTGTGCGCGCATTGATCACGAGGTGGACGCCCAGCTCGTCCGCTGCGGCGCGGGCCGCGCGGATGCGCGCGACTTGGAGCGGGATGTCGAGCAACGGCTTGTTGGAATCGGCGGTCGAATCCTCGAAGTTGAATCCGACGGCGCCGGCTTTGATTGCGCCGCGCGCGGTGGCGGCCGCGTCGTCGGGGCTCGGTCCGTAGGCCGCCTCGAGATCGGCGCTAACGGGCACGCGTACGGCTTTCGCGATGCGCGCAACAGCAGCGAGCATCTCGTCGCGGGTGATGTCTTCGCCATCCGCGTAGCCGAGGGACCATGCGACGCCCGCGCTGGTCGTGGCGATCGCCGGGAAGCCGGCGTCTTCGACCAGTCGTGCACTGATCACGTCCCAGGCGTTCGGGAGAATGAGCGGTGTGGCGGCGTGGTGCAGGGCGAGAAAGTCTGAAGCGAGAGACACGAGCAGGGAATCGCGATGAAGGGTTGATGTGTGAACCCAGAATGTAATGTCGTCGAGTAGCGGTGTGGCCAGTCCGGTGCTGAGTCTCGCCGGCCTCGGCGATGAGTGCTGTGATTTGCCAGTAGGACGTGGCCGCGTTCCGATTAAGTTGCGTGGTCCCTCAACCGCATTCTTCCATGCCAGCGCAGTTCATCTACGTCATGAAGGACCTGAAGCGGGTGGTGCCGCCGTCGCGGGTCATCCTCGAAGGGATCTGGCTCTCGTTCTATCCGGGCGCGAAGATCGGTGTGTTAGGCGCGAACGGCGCCGGCAAGTCGTCGCTGCTCAAGATCATGGCGGGAGTCGATCACGACTACCAGGGTGAAGCGTGGCCCGCCGCGGGGACGCGCGTGGCGTACTTGCCGCAGGAGCCGCAGCTGGATCCGACCAAAGACGTGAAAGGCAACGTCGAAGAAGCGGTGCGCGAAACGCGCGAGCTGCTGCTGCGCTTCGAGGCGATCGCGGCGAAGTTCTCGGAGCCGATGTCTGACGACGCGATGCAGAAGCTGTTGGACGAGCAAGCGAAGGTGCAGGAGCGCATCGACGCGGCCGACGCCTGGAATCTCGACCACAAGATCGAGATCGCGATGGACGCTCTGCGCCTTCCGCCGCCGGATGCCGACGTGTCCAGGTTGTCCGGCGGCGAGCGCCGCCGCGTTGCGCTCTGCCGCATTCTGCTCGAGCAGCCGGATCTGCTGCTGCTGGATGAACCGACCAACCATCGCGACGCCGAGAGCGTCGCATGGCTCGAGCGTCACCTCGCCGAGTTCCCGGGGACGGTGGTCGCGGTGACGCACGATCGCTACTTCCTCGACAACGTCGCGAAATGGATTCTAGAGCTCGATCGCGGCCGCGGGATTCCGTGGGAAGGGAACTATTCGTCGTGGCTCGACCAGAAGCGGACGCGTCTGGCGCAGGAGGAAAAGCAGGCGAGCGCGCGGCAGCGGACGCTCGAGCACGAGCTCGAGTGGGTGCGCATGGCGCCGCGGGCGCGGCAGGCGAAGAGCAAGGCGCGCATCACGCGCTTCGAGGAGCTGGCCGCCGGCGACGTGGGGGCGCGGGCGCTGCAGAGCGAGATCGTGATCCCGCCCCCGCCGCGGTTAGGCAACGACGTGGTGATCGCCACGGACCTGCGCAAGGCCTTCGGCGACACGCTGCTGTTCGACGGCCTCTCGTTCAGTCTGCCGCGCGGCGGCATCGTCGGCGTGATCGGGCCTAACGGAGCGGGCAAGACGACGCTCTTCCGGATGATCGTGGGCCAGGAGCAGCCGGACGCGGGCACGCTCACGGTGGGCGACACCGTGAGCATTGCGTACGTCGATCAGGGCCGCACGCTCGACGGCGCGCGCACCGTCTATGAAGAGGTGAGCGAGGGCCGCGACACCATCGACATCGGTTCGCGCGAGCTCAACGCCCGCGCCTATCTCTCGAGCTTCGGGTTCCGCGGACCCGACCAGCAGAAGCTCGTGAAAGACCTGTCCGGCGGCGAGCGCAACCGCCTGCACCTCTCCAAGCTGCTCAAGGGCGGCGGCAATCTCCTGTTGCTGGACGAGCCGACCAACGACCTCGACGTCGACACGCTGCGCGCGCTCGAGGATGCGCTGGTGCAATTCGCCGGCTGCGCGGTGGTCATCTCGCACGACCGCTGGTTCCTCGACCGCATCGCCACCCACATGCTCGCGTTCGAAGGAAACAGCGAGGTGGTGTGGCACGAGGGCAACTACCAGGAATACATCGAGGATCTCAAGCGGCGGAAGGGCGCCGACGCCGATCAGCCGCACCGCATCAAGTACCGCCGGCTGGTCCGCGCCTAACGAACAGCCGCCGCGGCGCCGGCCCGCGACTCACGGCCGCGCCGGCAGACTGAGCCTGAACGTCGAACCCACGCCCACCGTGCTGGTCACGGTCAGATCGCCGTTCATGCCCCGCGCCAGGTCACGGCTGATCGCCAGGCCTAACCCGACGCCCGCATGCTCGCGCACCAGCCGCTGGTCGACCTGCACGAATGGATCGAAGATCACGTCGAGCTTGTCCGGCGGAATCCCGGCCCCCGTGTCGGTGACGCAGAGATACGCGCGCTCGGCGTCCCGCGTGCACCGCAGCGTGATCGTGCCGCCCGGGTCCGTGAACTTGATCGCGTTCGACAGCAGGTTGAGCAGTATCTGTTTCACTTTGTCGGAGTCCGCATGCACGATGACTTTCGTGGGACACGGCACCTTCACGAACGTCACCGATTTCGCCCGCACCTGCAGCTCGACGAATTCGCTCGCGGCCTCGATCGCTTCGTCCGCCGCCATCTCGGTGATCGTGTACTGAATCGATCCGCTCTCGAGCTTTGCAAAGCTGAGCAGGTCGTTGATCAACGTGAGCAGCGTCATCTCGCTCTTGCGGATGCGCTCCAGATCGTTGAGCTGGTCCTGCGTGACCGGCCCGCGCACGCCAAGTGAGATCAGCTCCGTGAAGCCGGCGATCGCATTCAACGGGGTGCGCAGCTCGTGCGACATCACGGCGAGGAAATCGCTCTTGGCACGGTTCGCCGATTCCGCTTCGCGCCGCGCATCCTCGGCATCGCGCAACGCCTGCGCTGTGCGCGCCAGCAACCCTTCGTGCTCGATCTGCGCCGCCTTCCGCGACGTGATGTCGGACAGCACGCAGACGGTGAGCGATTGCTCGGGCGAGCGGGCGACGACGCGATCGGTCGACACGCTCAGCCACCGCCCGCGCCGCGCCACCTCGACATCGCGCAAGGCCGGGCCGCCCACGATGCCCGCGAGCGCATCCGGGCGTTCGATGCCGAGGTCGTCAATCACTTGCGTCCACGGCTGCCCAACGAGCGTCCGCGGATGGCCGCGGACCAGCGCGCTGCCGGCGCGGTTGCAACGCCTAACGATCCCGCCTTCATCGATGAGAAAGATCGCCTCGCCGATGGCGTCGAACGTGGTCCGCCATTCCACCGCCGCGCGCCGAAAGGCCGACTCCGCGCGTCCGGCGCGCAGGAGGGCGCGCGCCGTGGCCAGGAACAACGGCGGATCGATCGGATGCGTCAGATATGCATCGGCGCCAGCGTCCAGGCCGTACGCGCGATCCGCGCTGCCGGTGTAGCTCGCCGAGAGATACATCAGCGGAATGAACTTCGTTGCCGGATCGGCCTTCAGTCGCTGACAGACATCGTAGCCCGTCATGTCGGGCAGTCGAATGTCCAGCACGATGAG
>DAHUXU010000320.1 GCA_027307005.1 Gemmatimonadota bacterium | reverse complement strand
TCCCGGCCGAACACGAGCACCACGCTTTTCGCCGCGCCGAGCGGCGCGTCCCAATAGAGGCGCTCGGCCTTCGTCGAAAAAAAGTACGCATCGCCGAGGTCCGGCAACTCGCGCTCGAACGCATCCCAGATCGGCCAGACGTGCATATCGACGGGCTCCCAATAGTCGAGTCCGGCACGCTTCACCTCGCGCTCGTCGAGCGAAAAGCCGAGGGGTTCGATGAGATGCAGCGTACTGCCCGTTGCCAGACACGTGCGGCCGGCATTGCCGGTATTCCAGTGAATTTCGGGCTGCACCAGGACGACATGCGTGGCCGCACCCGGCGGCCGGGCGAGGCGCCGGCTCGTACCTGCGTTAGGCTCGGGCCGGTCGTCCGGCATCGCCGTCCCGCTGCGGCGTCCGCACGTGACTTCTCGGAATGCTCAGCGAGGCCTCGTGGTGTTCGATGTCGACGAACCACCGGCCGTCGCGAAGCCGCATACTCAGTTGCTCCACCGGACGTGCGAACGAGCGCATCTCGCTCGAGCGGTGTGTCCGATACAGGATCTGAGCCGCGAATGCGCCGTCCGCGATCGCCGCCAATATCTCGCGCGCCGGCGTCTCGGAGCCGGTGTCGTCCGGTGCGCTCCCGTGCTGATGTTCGAACGACGCAGCAACGAATTGCTCCGGCGTGAGGGCAGCGAACTCGGCGAGCGTCGAGACGCCGCGGACGCCATTCAGCGGCGTCGATCCAAAGCGCTGCAGTTGGGCCGGGCCCGACGTCATGCGGATCTCGAACGCGGCGGGCGCATCGGGCGGTGTCGGTCGAACGGATTGCATCGCGGCCCAACCGAGGAGCACCGTCAGCGCCGTGTCCCGGCAGCGGAGCGCCGTCTCCGGATCGACGGCGTGCGCCGCGGCAGCCCAGCGTTGGGCGTCGATGTCTCCGAAGAAGGCGGTTGCGGCATCGACCGCCGCGCGCAGCGGATCGGGTTCGCTCGTCGTCACCGGCGGCAGGCCTACCTGTTCGAGTGCCTGGCGACGATCACGAGGAATCGCGAAGCATGAAACCGATACCGGCCACGATCGCGACGAGCCCGGCGCCGAGCAGCCAGTGCATCATGCGACGCTCCGACGCATGGGCGTCGGCGAGCCACGGCCGAACATCTGCCTCACTGAACCCCGGTCCACCGTCCGCTCGCTCGAGCGCCCATACTTTCTGCGT
The DNA here is from genome assembly GCA_027307005.1 of Gemmatimonadota bacterium. GTDB lineage: Bacteria > Gemmatimonadota > Gemmatimonadetes > Gemmatimonadales > Gemmatimonadaceae > JADGGM01. The sequence continues at coordinate 7,468 of DAHUXU010000320.1, read as the reverse complement.
GTATCCATCGTAATGGACAATCACACGCGTGCCGACCGGAATCGCATGGACGCGCTGATCCGCTTCGGACACTCCCGGCCCGTACATTTGCACTTGCTCGGTCTGCGGCATGGTGTCGAGCCAAGCGCCGACGCGTCTGCTGTCGACACGATCCCTGACCGTGTACACCCCGGTCACAACGCCGCTCAGCGTGGCGAGCGAATGATAGTCGCTGCCTTCGCCGGTGCGAGAATTGAGCGCGTTGATACCGGCGTAGACGAGCAGCAGGAGGCCGATCGGTAGGAGCCACGCACCCAGTGGCATGTCGGGCATGTCTTCGCTCAACAGACCCATGTGGCCTCGTTGGGCAACCGGTAACGGGCTAACGCGCACTGGCGCGACGGACGCGCACACATCATATCGCACCGCGCCCGCCGGCGCAATTCCATATACTCCTAACGCGCCTGCGCCAACGCCGAGGCACTCTTCCACAATGACAGGCACCTTGTTCGAAGCATGCGTCGAGACACTGGCCGAGACTCGCGAGGCCGCGGCGCGGGGCGCGGATCGCATCGAGCTGTGCAGCGACCTCGCACACGACGGCTGCACGCCTCCGTTAGACGTCGTGGCGCAGTGCTGCCGCGCCGTCGACATCCCGGTGATCGCGATGGTACGGCCGCGCCCCGGCGACTTCACGTATACCCGTGCCGAGGTCGACGCGATGTGCGGCACCATGCGCGACCTCGCCGCGCGCGGCGCGGCCGGATTCGCGACTGGCGCGCTGTCGAGTCACCAGGGCATCGATGCCGCGGCGACGGGCCGCCTCGTAGCCGCCGCGACCGCACTGCCGGTCACGTTCCATCGGGCGTTCGATCAGTCAGGCAATCTCGATGACGCGCTCGAGGCGCTCATCGACCTCGGCGTGCGACGCGTCCTCACATCGGGCGGTGCGGCCACGGCGCTGGCAGGCGCGGACGCGCTGAAACGGTTGGTCGACCGCGCGGCAGGCCGCATCGAGATCGTCGCCGCCGGCGGTATCCGTCCGCCTAACGTCGAGCGGGTGATCGCGGCGACCCGGGCGCCCGCGGTGCACGCCCGATGGACCGGCTGGCTCGGTGATGATGGCGGCATCCCCGCCCGTGTCGTACGTTGGTGACCATGGCCGAGCTCACCGAAGCGGGACGCCCATCGCCTGACGCCGCCGGGTCCGACGACTCGGGGATGGTCGCGTTCTACCGCGGCATGACCGCGGTCGAGCGGCGCACGATGTTCGCCTGCGCGCTCGGCTTCGCGCTCGACGGACTCGATTTCACGATCTATACGCTGGTGTTAGGCACCGTGATCGCGGTCTGGCACGTCGGCCGCGGACCGGCCGGACTCACGGTCACGGCGACGCTCGTGTGCTCGGCGATTGGCGGATGGATCGCCGGATACGTGTCCGACCACGTCGGGCGCGTGCGCGCCCTGCAGCTCACCGTGTTGTGGTTCGCGGTCTTCAGTCTGCTCTCGGCCGTCTCGCAGAGCTTCACGCAGCTCGCGCTCAGCCGGGCATTGCTCGGGTTCGGATTCGGAGGCGAGTGGACGGCCGGTGCGGCGCTCATGAGCGAAGTGGTTCGGCCGCGCTACCGCGGGCGCGCCGTCGGTTCGGTGCAGTCCGGATGGGCGGTCGGTTGGGGCGGCGCCGTGATCCTGCAAGCGATCGTGTATTCGCTCGTCCCCGACCGGGAAGCCTGGCGGTGGATGTTCGCGCTCGGCTTCATTCCGGCGCTGTACGTGTTGTTCGTTCGGCGATACATCGAGGAGCCGCCGGTCGCCAGCCGCGCGCGCGCGGAATCGATGGGCTCGGTAGTGGACATCTTCAAACCCGATCTCCTCAAGACCACCGTGCTGGCCGCGTTGCTCGGCACCGGCGCGCAGGGCGGCTATTACGCCGTCAACACCTGGGTGCCGGTGTTTCTCCAATCCGAGCGACACCTGAGCATCGTCGGGTCCACCGGCTACCTCGCGTTTCTCGTCCTCGGGGCGTTCGCCGGCTATATCACCGGCGCGTGGCTCGCCGATCGCATCGGCCGGCGACCTCTCTTTCTCCTGTTCGCTGTCGGCGCGCTCGTCATGACGCTCGTCTACACCCGTGCGCCGTTGACTAACGGAATGCTCTGGATCCTCGGCTTCCCGCTGGGGTTCGTCGTGTCGGGATACTTCGCCGGCGTCGGCGCCTTCTTCGCCGAGCTCTTTCCGACGCGCGTGCGCGGTTCGGCCATGGGGTTCGCGTACAACTTCGGCCGGGGCATCGGTGCCATGTTCCCTGCGTTAGTCGGGTACCTTTCGGCGACCATGCCGCTGTCGCGCGCCATCGCCATCTTCGCGGCCATCGCGTACAGCCTCATGGGCATCGCCGCATACCTGCTGCCCGAGACGCGCGGAAACCCGCTGGCATCGTAAGCCACTCCGCCGGTGTCTGCCCCGATCGTCAAGACAGCGCCCGGGGTTGGAGCCGGGCAACGAAACGACGAATGGCGGCGGGCGTCTATCCGCCATACATTTGTGCGCAGCCCGCTCGCCGCCCTCCCCCAGCACTGACGCGCGTTCCATCTCGAGCCCCGGCGCCATCGCCTAACTGAGGACGGGCCGTCCGCCGAATCAACCGACCGCTTTCTTGATCAGCGCAACAATTCGCGGTTCATCCGCTGCCGTCAGCTGCCGCACCGCAAATCCGGTTGCCCACACGTTGCCATCGTCGAGCTTCGCTTTGTCGCTGAAGCCGAGCGTCGCATACCGCGTCTTGAACCGCTGCGCCGGCTGAAAGAAGCACACGACGTCGCCGTCCCTGGCGTACGACGGCATCCCGTACCAGAGCCGTGGCGTCAGGTTCGGTGCACTCGCCATGATGAGGTCATGCAGTTTACGGCCTAACGCACGATCAGGCTCGGCCATCGCGCCGATCTTGTCGAGCACCAGGGCGTTGCCGCCCTGCCCCGTTGTCTGCCCGGCGCGCTCGGCCTTCACCTCCTGCACGCGATCGCGCATCGCTGCGCGTTCTTCCGCATTGAACACGTTCGCACCGGTGCTGCTCGGCCGCTTCACTGCTTTCGGTTTGTGCGCTGGCGCAGATTTCTTTTTAGGCATTGGGGCGTCGGACCTCGTCGCAAGTCGTGGAAGACGGCTGCAAGTACCGCCGGGCGTCCGGCGTTGGAGCACCATTGTAACGCGCCACAACCCGGACGCCAACGCGACCGAACACACCGGCTCCGGTGTGCGACGCATGGCTTCCGACCTGTTCAGTTCGCTCACCACGGCTGGATGATGGCGGAGCTTGCTCGAACGAGTCGGCTCGATCCACCGCGGCTACGCATTCCGGCATCTCAGTGCCGCTCCCACCGCATTTCCATTCCATCCTGCGAGCCGAGCACCTGGCGCAGGAGCGCGACGAGCGTTGCCGGTGCACCGTCGTCCTCGAGCATCTCGATGGTCGCCGAGTCGAAGTAGTAGTCCTGGTCGGTCGGCGACTCCTCCTCGAGCTCATCGACCAGGAACTTCAAATCGTCATCGTCGATCGTGCCGAGGAGCGCGTTGGTGGTCTTGTCGCGAAGCTGAATCAAGGAACCTCCGTCATGCTCGAGTAGTTTGGAATCGGTCGCGAAATCTCGCTCGTGTGCACGCGAAGCGCGAATGTCGACCGTCATCATCCCGCAGAGCCGGCCTTCCACAGAAAACTGCCAACGGCGATGATCAGCATCGCCATGCCGGACACGGCGATGAAATGCTTCAATTGGCGGGAATAGGCGCGCAGTTGAAGAGCGAAGATCAGACGCCACGTGACTGGCGCATTCACCTGCATCCTTGCCGTCTCGCGTGGGCCAGAAAGCCGTGGAACGAGGAACCAGAACGCGAGGCAGCAGACAAATGCGGGGCGCGGCCCCGGAGGAGCGCTCATTTTGGTATCACCCCGATCCTGCCTAACCAACGCTCGGCCACTTCCGGCCAGGCGGTAATCGGCGCACGCGTCCGCCGCAATCCGAACGCATGGCCGCCGGTGGGATAGAGATGCATTTCGACGGGGACTCCGGCTCTGGCGAGCGCAGCGTGATAGACGATGGAGTTTGCGACGCGGTCGACCGGGTCGTTTCTCGCCTGCACCAGCAATGTGGGTGGTGTGAGGCGTGTGACGCGAATGTCGGGATTCAACACCGCGTGTCGTCCGGCTCCGGCGAGATGACCCGGATACAGCGCGATCGCGAAGTCCGGGCGGCAGCTCACCGTGTCGGCCGCGTCCACCGGCCGGTAGATGCGCCTGACGAAATGCGTCCTGATGGCCGCGACCATGTGCCCGCCGGCGGAAAAACCTAGCACGCCGATCTTGTGCGGGTTGAGGTGCCAGCGCGCGGCGTGGAAGCGCAGCAGCCCAACGGTTCGTTGGGCATCCTCGAGTGCGGTCCGGCAGTCCCGATGTGGACCGGTCGTCGCGCAGGGCACGCGGTACTTGAGGAGCACGCAGGTGATGCCCCGCGACGTCAGCCAATCGCAAGCCTCAGTGCCCTCGAGATCGATGGCGAGAATGTTGTAACCGCCGCCGGGGAAGACGACGACGGCAGCGCCGGTGTTGCGGCCCGAGGGCGAATAGACGGTCATCGTCGGTTGCGTGACGCTGTCGACATAGATCCAGGGCCGGGCGCCGACGAGCCGTGGACGACCAACGGAATCCAGCACGACGCGGGCGACTTCGGCGCCAATGCCCGGGCGCGCGTCGGGCATAGCGCCGGCGGGCCAGATCCGGATCTGCGTGTGGCCCGGCGACGGCTGCCAACCGGACTGCGCCGCCGTGCGACCGGCGTGTCCGGCTGCGAGCACCACGAACGCGAGCACGATGTGTCTACCGCAGGTCATCGCCCGGTACCCGTGCGATCCGAGGATTCATGCCTAACGGCCGCCGGCGGCAACCGCACTCCACGCCCTTCGGAGCCCGGCCCGGATGCCGGCGATGCGTCGCCTCCCTATCGGCGCCGCCGATACAGCAGTCTGCCAACGATGAAGACGATTGCGGCAATCAGGATAATGAAGGGAAGGCGGTTGCCAATCATAGATCGTTCGATGTCGGGTCAGTTCAACGTGGTCATGCAGGAGCAACGATCCCAACGCATAGCGTGCGACACGCACTCCGAAGGCGCTCGACAAACGCTCGTGGAGTTGATGCGTCCGTCAGCGGCGGCGATGGGTTAGTCCTCGAGCGGATGTACGTAGCGCGCCAACACCGTCGTGTACCTGTCGCCGAAGCGCGCCGATGTAATGCCGTCGTACGGAATGCTTTCTGTTTCCTCATCCCAAAGGCTCGTTCGGCGGCCACGCTTGCAGCGCATTCCTCGGTCGGAGTAGTGGGCAGCCCACGGGGGCGTGCACTTGGCGACACCGTGTGGCCATCCAGAAAGTATGGCTTGGGCTCACCTCCGCCGCCATTCCGCGCCCGCAGGCGTTGACATCGAAACCGGGACGACGCCCTATTCGTACGAACGCCTGGCAGTGCCTCGAAGCCACCCGCCCGGAGAGTGCGCGATGAAGCCCAATATCCTTCTCGTCGTGACATCGATGCTCTCGATTCTCTTGATCTCGTTCCACATCGCGGAGGACATCGTACTTGGATTCACGGGTGGAGGGCTCTCGAATCTCATCGCCATCGCCGTCCTCGTCGCTTACCTGTGTGGAGCGCTCCTGTGGAGTGAGCGGCGGTTGGGCTTGATCATCCTCCTGCTCGGATCGCTCGTGGCAGTGGTGATACCGGTCATCCACATGATGGGAGCGGGTCTCGGTGTCCGCCGGTCGGCGGGAGCGTTCTTCTTCGTCTGGACGCTGTATGCCCTTGGCGTGACCGGGACGTTCGGCTTTCTGCTCTCGACGCACGCGCTCTGGACGTCGCGCGTCGTCTCACGGGCTCCCGTTCCGTGAGGCAGGCGCGTCCGACGCTCCGTTAGGCCGCGCGTTCACGAGGGCGCGCGGTCGATGCTCGGGGGCCACAGCCGTCGCACCGCCAGCGTTGCGAGCGCTCCGACGGCGAGGGCGCTCAGCGTGCCACCGACCCCGAGGATGAGCAGGAGCTCGAGCCTCGAGTGCAGCAACTCCTGAGCGCTGACCGGCGCGGCGAGGCTTTGCAGGCAGGCCTGATCGTGCCCAGCGCAACCACGGAGCCCGATCTGCGACCGAGCGACAACGCCGAGAATGATGACCCACTGCGCGAGCAGGGCCCCCAAGAGAGCCCGGCGCCACGTGAGGCGGCGCGTGAGGGCAACAGCGGCGATGCCGACGACGGGCGCCGGAAGGCAGAACAGCGCGATGTCCCTGAGAAGATCGGCCATAGCTAGCTCACGCGATGTCGATGGCTGGTGTCGCCATAGTGAAATTGCCTGTGGCCATCTTGTGCGGGGTGCGTAGCGGTTCGCTTCGCCCGTTGCTCTTTCAAATACAGCATGTAGCCGCCGAATGCAGAGGAAGTAAAGGCGGCATCGACAGCAAAATGCGGGAAGTAGTCGCCGCGCACGTCATCGAGCCGGCGTACGATCGTTTCACGGGAAGATCCGGTGGCCTCGAGCAGATACTGGACGCCGCCATCCTGGAACACGACCCACGCGTGAAATCCAGGCTGAGCTTCCTTCTCAGTCCGCCGTGAACGCTTCCGACCATCTTGGGTCGGGTTCGGCGAGTACGATCTCGGTGCTCGGCGATCTCGTCGTCATCGAGGAGCGTGTGGCGGTATGACGCGCGTTAGGCGGCAACGATAGACTCCTCACTACCGCGCTCCGGAGTCTCGGATTCACCGAGGGACGTCTCTATACTCCACGGAATGTTGCGCAGGAAATCGTGGCTGATTACCGCCCGGGATGGGTGTTCGCAGACGTGTATGGACAAGACCGCGTCGATCGCGCTGACGGCCGGCAAGCAACGCGTCACTTCTTGATCGGCAACTGTTCCGGTATCGCCGCGCCATCGTGCCGCGGATCGCTCGCACCGTAGTGAATGCCGCCGTCAGTCCCCATCACGGCTTGGCCCCATCCGAAATGCCCGGTGCGCGGGCCGTACAACGTGAGATCGTAACCCATCGCCGACAACGAGTCGCGCACCGCCTCCGGAATGCGCGACTCGATGTCGAAGTTGCACCCTGAGAATCCTGGCTTGGTGAACCGCCCCGCCTCGAGCGCTTGCTGGATGTTCATGCCGTAGTCGGCGATGTTCGAGACGAACTGCGCATGCGCCTGCGCCTGGTTCCATCCACCCATGATGCCGAACCCGATGCGCACGCTGTCCTTCTGCATGAATCCCGGTATCAGCGTGTGCAGCGGCCGCTTGTGCGGCGCAAGCGTGTTGGCCATTGCGGTGTCGAGCGTGAACAGCGCGCCGCGATCCTGCAGAATGAATCCGGCGCCCGAGGGTACGAGCCCCGAACCGAACTCATCATAGTTGCTTTGAATCAGCGACACGATGTCACCGTCGGCATCGATCACGG
>DAHUXU010000318.1 GCA_027307005.1 Gemmatimonadota bacterium | reverse complement strand
TCTCGCCGCCGCGCTCGCCGAGGACGTCGCCGCCGGCGACGTCGTCCTCACGCTCGGCGCCGGCGACATCACGCGTACGGGGCGCGAGCTCCTCGACCGTCTGGCCGCAGCCGCGTGAATCGCGTGACGGCATTCCTCGAGCGACTGCGCAATATCGGATGGCGCATTCCCGCCGGCGCGGCGGCGCTCGTGGTGATCGTCGCCGCACCATGGTGGGGACCACTCGTCTTGTCGCAACTCGGTTATTTTCACGTGCGACAAGTCGAGATCTACGGCGCGGTGTACGCTCAACCGTCGCGCCTCATCGGCCGCATGCACGTCGACACGACGATGTCGATCTGGATGAATCTCACGCCGGTCGAGCGTCGTGTGGCACGCGACCCACAGGTGCGCAGCGTTGTGGTCGAGCGTAAGCTTCCCGGAACTCTTGTCGTGCAGTTGGTTGAGAACGCGCCCGTCGCACTCGTCGAGACTTCGGGACCACCAGGCAAGGGTGCGTCCGGAAGCGCGATTCGTGTGGTGGACGCAGTCGGTCATGCGTTGCCCATCGATCCAAGTCGAACCAACATTGATCTGCCGGTGGTAGAATCCGCGGACCCGTCGGTGCTCGCGTTGTTGGCCGACGTGAAGGCGCACGAGCCGCGACTGTTTGCACAGATCAGTTCGGTGCGGCGGACGGGCGGCAGCGGGGATGAGCTGGACGTGGCACTTCCATCGGTCATGGTGCGAGCATTGGTTGGCGTGAGCGCAGAGCGGCTCGCGGATGTGATTCCTGTCGAGGCCGACCTCGCGCGGCGTCATGCGCGCGTCGCCGAGCTCGATCTTCGATTCAGAGATCAAGTCATCGCCAGGCTGCAATGAATCCCGAACGCCTCGTTGCCGGGCTCGATATCGGGACCTCGCGCACCACCGCAATCATCGCGGAGGTGGTGGGTGACTTTCCGAAGCACCCGAACCTGAAAGTGCTGGGCGTCGGACAGGCGCGAACGTCCGGCATGCGCCGCGGCGTCGTGGCCGACATCGAGGAGACCACGCGTTCGATCACCAAAGCCATGCAGGACGCCGAGCGCATGGCAGGCGTGACGGTGGAGCACGTGTATGCCGGCATTGCGGGCGAGCACGTGCAAGCGATGACCAGCTCCGGTGTGGTCGCCGTCAACGGCGACGACGTGACGCGCGCCGACGTCGAGCGCGCGAACGAGGTGGCGCGGACGCAAGCGATTCCTGCCGACCGCGAGCTGCTCCACGCGATCCCGCAGGAATACCGTGTGGACAAGAATCACGGCATTCGCGACCCGATCGGAATGGTCGGGATGCGTCTCGAGACGGAGATGTACCTGGTGACGATCGGTGCCTCGCCGGCTACCAATCTTCGTCGGGCGGTCGAGCGCGCGGGCTATCACGTGCGCGAGCTGGTGCTCGAACCGCTGGCCAGCGCGTTGAGCGTCCTCACCGACGACGAGAAAGAGCTCGGTGTGGCGCTCGTCGAAATGGGCGCGGGCACCACGGATCTCGCCGTGTTCCACGAAGGCAAGATCCGGTTCCTCGGCACCGTCGGTTTTGGCGGCAACAACGTGACGAGCGATCTGGTGCACGGACTCGGCGTCACGCAAGCGGATGCGGAGCGGCTCAAGGAGAGTTACGGCTGCGCGTACGAGCCGATGATGAAGGATTCACACGAGGTGATTCAGCTGCCGAGCACCGTCGCACAGGGCGAGCGGCAGATTCCGCGCGAGCTGCTCGCACACATCATCCATCAGCGGATGGACGAGATCTTCGAAATGGTGACTCGCGAGATCACTGGAGCGGGCTTTGCCGGACGCTTGAGCGCGGGCGTTGTGCTTACGGGTGGCGCGTCGGCGATTCCCGGCGCGGCCGAGTTGGCGGCCGACGTCTTTGGCACCGGCGTTCGTGTCGGGTCGCCGGCGGCGAGCGTCG
>DAHUXU010000176.1 GCA_027307005.1 Gemmatimonadota bacterium | reverse complement strand
CCGTCCGGCGGTCGCGCCGGTCCACCGCGACGAAGCCGGCGACGAAGGCGGCGACGCGACCGAACCCGACTGTGCCGCAGAAACCGGTGCCGCCCGCGCCGCGCCCGACCGTGCGGCACGCCGACCGCGCCTCCACCAGCTCTGAAGCCGCCGACCTGCCCGACCTCGGGCCTGGCGAGATCGCGCTCATTGGCGCGCTCCGCCACCTGCGCACCGAGCTCGCCCGCCAGGAGCGCATCCCGTCGTATTGCGTTTTCCCCGACCGCACCCTGGTCGAGATGGCCATCCGGCGACCCGATTCCTTCGATGCCCTCGCTAGTGTTCATGGCGTCGGGCCGGCCAAGCTCGATCGCTACGGCGAGCGATTCCTCGCCGTCATCCGGCTGTCCGCCGAACCTGCACCTGCATCCACATCTCGTTCATGAGCGATCTTCCGTACTTCACCGAACAGCACACGGCCGTCCGCGACATGGTGCGCGAATTCGCCACCGCCGAAGTCGCGCCGATCGCGGCCAAAGTCGACGCCGACGCCACGTTTCCCTGGCACACCGTCAAGAAGATGGGCGAGCTCGGCTTGTTGGGCGTGCCGTGGCCGGAGTCGTTAGGCGGCGCCGGCATGGACTACATCAGCTACATCATCGCCATCCACGAGATGGCCAAGGTCGATGCCTCGCACGCCATCACCATCTCCGCGCACACGACGTTAGGCACGTCGCCGATCGTCAATTTCGGCACGCCCGCCCAACGCGAACGCTTCGTGCCCTTCCTCGCCCGCGGACAGGTGCTCGGCGGCTTCGGCCTCACGGAAGAAGCGGCGGGCAGCGACGCCGGCGGCACCCGCACGCGCGCCGAGCGCCGCGGCAGCCACTACGTGCTCAACGGGTCCAAGCGCTTCATCACGCACGGCGGCGTGGGTGAAATCTTCGTCGCCACCGCCGTCACCGACCCGTCCGCCGGCCGTCACGGCATTTCGTCGTTCATCCTCACCAAGCAGACGTGCGACCTCGAAGACGCGCGCGCGGCCGGCTTTGGCCACGAGCCCTCGCTGCCGAACATGCGCGGCTTCACCGCCGGCAAGAAGGAAGACAAGCTCGGCTGGCGCGCCTCCGACACGCGCGAGCTGCTGTTCGAGGACGTCGAGGTGCCGGTCGAGAACCGCCTCGGCGACGAAGGGAAGGGGTTCATCAATTTCATGCGCACGCTCGACTCCGGGCGCATCGGCATCGGCGCGCTTTCGTTAGGCATCGCCGAGGGCGCGTTCGAGCAGGCGCTGCAGTACGCGTCGGTTCGCAAGCAGTTCGGCCAGGCGATCTCGTCGTTCCAGGGCGTGCAGTTCCAGTTGTCCGACATGGCCACCGAGATCGAGGCGGGCCGCCACCTCGTCTATCACGCCGCGTGGCTCGCCACGCACGGACAGCCCTATGGCAAGGAAGCCGCAATGGCCAAACTGTTCTGCTCCGAGTTGGCCATGCGCGCCACGATCAAGGCGGTCCAGATCCACGGCGGATACGGGTACACCAAGGATTATCCGGTGGAGCGCATGATGCGCGATGCGAAGATCTGCGAGATCGGGGAGGGGACGTCCGAAATCCAGCGCATCGTGATCGCGCGGCATCTGCTCAAGACGCTCGAGGATTGAAGGCGACAAGACGGGACGCAGCCAGACACTGCCGGACCATTGCGCAGCCCAGGACGCCTGGGGACGGCTCATTGCTAACCCAGGCCGTCGACGTCTATACTTCTCACACCAGCAACGGCGGTCGAGTTTGCATCGTCAAGTACGATGAAGCGCGTCGCCGGCGCGAATGGTAGTCAGGCGCTCACGCGCACACTCAGCAGCCAACAACGAGTTTTTCCATGCGCGTACCCGGTCGAAGCGACCCAAGACCGACGGTGCGCGTGAGGTATCCGGGAGCGTGGCGGGCAACGCCAAGCGTTGTCGCCGCCGCTCCGCGCGAACCGCAGCCCATGCCCACGATTGACCGCACACCGGCCGGACAGATCCTCGCGCTACTCGTCTTCGCACTCGCCGTTCTGGCGATTGCGATGAGACGACGCGGCGACGAGGCTGGCTTGGTGTGGACGGTCGGCCGCCGAACGAGACGTCCGAGCGCGGCCCGGGCCTATGGCCCAATCGCAACGCCCACGGGGCCGGTGCGCGATCACTCCACCCAGAGACGCAGCCTCCCACCGCATGCCGGGTCGCCATCCGGCGGATGGGCCGCGCCCGTGCATGAAGCGAGAGATTCTCATCAATGCGAGTCCGCGAGAGACCCGCGTCGCCATCCTGGAGGATGAGCAGTTCGTCGAATTGATGATCGACCGCCCCGACAACCGCCGCATGGTCGGGGACATCTATCTGGGCAAAGTGGAAGCTGTGCTGCCCGGCATCCAGGCCGCCTTCGTCGACATCGGAACGGAGAAGCAGGCGTTCTTGCACGCGAGCGACCTGGTCTTCCCCGAATCTGAAGCGGACGGGGACGACGACGCCGAGGACGAGTCATCCGAGGACGACGAGGACGGCCAGAGCAACGGCCGCCGCAAGCGCGTCAAAGCGCCGCCGATCCAGGACCTGCTCAAGCGCGGGCAGGATGTCATCGTGCAGGTGTCCAAGGAGCCCATCTCCACCAAAGGACCGCGCGTCACGGCGCAGGTCTCGTTAGCCGGGCGCTTCCTGGTCTACATGCCGTTCGCCTCGCGCGTCGGCGTGAGCCGCAAAATCGGCGACCGCGCCGAGCGCCAGCGTCTGCGCGAACAGATGCAGGCGGTGCTGCCCAAGGATTCCGGCGGCGTGATCGTGCGCACGGTGGGCGAGGACGTCACGCAGGAGACGTTCCGCCGCGAGTACAACACGCTCTCGGCGCAGTGGAAGAAGATCCAGCGCAAGACGCGGTTTCTGCGCGCGCCCGCGCCGGTGCATCGCGAGACGAGCCTCACCCGCGGCCTAACGCGCGACCTGTTCAGCACCAAGGTCGACTCGCTGGTCGTGGACAGCAAGCAGGTATACAACGAGATCGTCGAATACCTGAAGGGCATCGCGCCCGAGCTCATCGACCGCGTGAAGTTGTACGATGATCTCGTCCCGATCTTCGACAAGGCCGAGCTCGAGCCGGAGATCCGGGACCTGTTCAAGCGGCGATGTGATCTGCCGTCGGGCGGCTATCTGATCATCGAGCAGACGGAAGCGCTGGTGTCCGTGGACGTGAACTCCGGCCGCTACACCGGCAAGCGCGATCCCGAGAAGACGATCCTCAAGACGAACACGGAAGCCGCGCGCGAGCTCGCGCGCCAGCTCCGCCTGCGCGACATCGGCGGCATCATCGTCTGCGACTTCATCGACATGGAGACCAAGGCCAATCGCGACAAGGTGCTGCAGGAGCTGCGCAACCACCTCGCGCGCGACCGGGCGCGGACGAAGGCCTTCGCGGTGTCGGAGTTAGGCTTGATCGAGATGACGCGGCAGCGCGTGCGGGCGAGCCATTATCAGAACATGACCGAGGCGTGTCCGACGTGCGCCGGCACGGGGCGCGTGTTCACGCCCGAGAGCACGGTGCGGCGCATGGAGCGCTCGATCAAGCGCATCGCCGTCGAGGGGAAGAAGGACCACTTGTTGATCAAGGTGCATCCGGACGTGGCGATGTACGTGCTGGAACACGAGCACGACCTGGCAAAGAAGCTCGAGAAGGGCGCGGGCTTCCAACTCGAGCTGCGCGACGATCCGCTGCTCAAGCCCGATGAGTTCAAGCTCGTCGTGAAGGGCGCCGAGCGTGATGTCACGCAGCAGTACGCGGTGGCGTGACCCGCGCTCGCCGTTAGGCGGCG
>DAHUXU010000290.1 GCA_027307005.1 Gemmatimonadota bacterium | reverse complement strand
CGCGTCGCGGGCCCACCGAGATTCACCATCGGCTCGATCGCGATCGTGAGCCCGGGCACGAGTTTTTCGCGCCGCTTGGGCTTTCCATAGTTCGGCACCTGCGGCTCCTCGTGGAACTCGGTGCCGATCCCATGCCCAACGAGCTCGCGCACCACGCTGAACCCGGCCCCTTCCACAACCTGCTGGATCGCCGCACCGATGTCGCCGATGTGGTTGCCCATCGTCGCCGCAGCGATCCCTGCTTCCAGCGCTTCCACCGTCACTGCCAGCAGCCGCTTCGACTCGTCGTCCGTCTCGCCGACGGCAACCGTCGCCGCGGAGTCCGTGAAAAAACCCTTGTACCCCACACCGACGTCGATCGAAACGAGGTCGCCCTCGCGCAGCACCCGCTTGCGCGAGGGGATGCCATGCACGATCTCCTCGTTGATCGACGTGCAGATGGAGCCCGGGAACCCGTACAATCCCTTGAACGCCGGCACCGCGTTGTCGTGGGAGCGGATGAACAGCTCGGCTAACGTATCGAGGTCGAGCGTCGATATCCCCGGCGCCACCCGCTCGGACAACATCGCCACCGTGTCCGCGAGAATCTTGCCGCCCTCGGCCATCACCTCGATTTCTCGCGGCGACTTGAGCTGAATCATTTTCCTAACGCTGTCATCACTCGCGCGGTGACGTCATCGACCGCGCCGATCGCGTCCACCGTCACGACGCGCGCCGCACTCTGTCCGCGCAGCGCCGCGTCTCGCGCACGGGCGCGATACCACTCGATGACCGGAGCCGTCTGATCGCGATACGCGCGCATGCGCGTGCGAATGGCGTCCGGCTCATCATCTTTGCGGCGCACGAGCGTGCCGCCGCACTTGTCACAGGTGCTTCCGGGCGCGCGGCCCGTGTAGGGCGTCTGACAGCGCTCGCACACCGTTCGCGTGCTCAATCGGCGAACCAACTCTTCTTCGTCGACATCGAACAGGAGCACGATGTCGAGCTTGCGCCCGAGCTCCGCCAGCACGCGCGCCAGCCCCTCGGCCTGCGGCACCGTGCGCACGACGCCGTCGAGCACCACGCCGCGCCCCGCCTCCGGCTTGGCCAGCGCCTCTTTCATGATGCCGAGGATGACGGAGTCGGGGACGAGATCGCCCGTGTCCATGTAGCGCTTGGCCTCGAGCCCCTGCGCCGTCCCCTGCCTGACGGCGTCCCGCAGCACGTCGCCGGTGGCCAGCTTGGGGATGTCGAGCGCGCATGCGATACGCTCGCCCTGCGTGCCCTTGCCGGCGCCGGGAGGGCCGAGCAACACGATGTTCATGTGTCTATCCGCTCCCAGTCGCCGAAGAAAGGTGCGCGCTCAGTACGTCGTCGCCCGGCCGCGGAATCGCACACGGCCCTTCTTCATGAAGCCGTCGTACTTGCGCAGATACAGGTGCTGCTGCAGTTGCGCGAGCGTGTCCAGTCCGACGCCCACCACGATCAGCAGCGACGTGCCGCCGAACCGGAACGGAACGTTGATCGCGTCCGCGATCCAGATCGGGAGCAACGCGATCAGCGTCAGAAACAGCGCGCCCGGGAACGTGATGCGCGACATGACCTTCTCGACGTATTCCGCCGTCTTCGCGCCCGGCTTCACGCCCGGGATGAACCCGCCCTGCTTCTTCAGGTTTTCGGCGATGTCGACCGGATTGAAGATGATCGCCGTATAGAAGTACGTGAAGAACAGGATCAGGATCGCCATCAGCACGTAGTATTCCCACGTGCCGGGATTGAGAATCTCTGCCATCTCCTGCGCCCACGGCGCTCTGCTGCCGAACTGCGCCAACGTACCCGGCACCACGATCACCGTCTGCGCGAAGATGATCGGCATCACGTTGGCCGCGTTCATGCGTAGCGGGATGAAGTTCTTGGACGACTCTCGCTGGCGGCCTCGCGCCACCGACCGCTGCGGGATCTGAATCGGCACGCGACGCGCCGCGACCGTGATCGCGACCGTGCCCGCGACCACGCCCACCATCACGAGTCCGAGGACCACGAGCTTGAGCGGCGACAGGGCGCCCGTGGACAGGAAGCCGAACGTCTGCACGATGGCCGGCCAGAACCGCTCGATGATCGAGAAGAAGATCAGCAGCGACGCGCCGTTGCCGACGCCGCGCTCGGTGATCTGCTCGCCTAACCACATGACGAAGATCGCTCCGGCCGTGAGGAACAGCGTCATCTGGATGCGGAACGCCATGCCCGGATGCGTCACCGCGCCCTGCAGCGACTCGGTGAACAGCGCGTAGCCCCACGCCTGCATCACCGAGATGCCGACCGTCATGTAGCGCGTCCACTGCTCGACTTTCTTCCGCCCCTGTTCCTCGCGCTGCAGCTTCTCGACGTTCGGCATGACCGCGGCGAGGATCTGGAACACGATGCTCGCCGAGATGTACGGGATGATGCCTAACGCAAACAGCGTGGCGCGCGACAGGCCGCCGCCCACGAACAGGTCGTACAGGCCGAGGAGCCCGCCCGCCTGCTGGCTCTTGAAGAAGTCGATCAGCGCCTGCGTGTCGATGCCCGGCGCCGTGACGTGCGAGCCGACGCGAAAGATGATCAACGCCAGCAGCGTGAAGCCAATACGCGACTTCAGTTCCGGCGTCTTGAAGATGCTGTTGACGAGTTGGGCCGCCGCGTTCTCCTGCGCCATGTCAGTCCTCGACGCGGCCTCCGGCCGCGACAATACGCTCACGCACCGCCGCGCTCACCCGGATGCCGCGGACCGTCACGGCGCGCGTCAACGCGCCGTTGGCCAGCAGCTTGGCCGGTCCCTTCCTCTTCCGGATCAGTCCCGCCTCGATGAGGACGTCGGTCGTGATGTCGTCCTTCGTCTTCAAGTCATTGATGTCACCCAGGTGCACGACCTGCGACTCCACCCGGAATGGATTGGTGAAGCCGCGCTTGGGCAGCCGGCGCGTCAACGGCATCTGGCCGCCTTCGAAATGCGGCTTGTTGCCGCCGGGACCGTGATGTCCCGCGCGCGCCTTGATGCCCTTGTTGCCTTTGGCCGACGTCTTGCCCGTGCCCGAACCCGGACCTCGGCCTAACCGCTTCCGGTTGCGATGCGAACCCGGCGCCGGCACCAGATTGTGCAGGCCGATGTGCTCGGGCATCTCGCGCTGTTCCTTGGCCACTGTCGTCACTCCTCCACCGGCATCACCGTCACCAGGTGACGCACGTGCTTGATCTGCCCCCGCAGCGACGGCGAATCCTGTCGCACCACCTCATCCTGATGGTGGCGCAGACCGATCGACTCCAGCGTCCGCCGCATTTCGGCGGGATGACCGATGCCGCTGCGCACCTGCTTGATCCGCACCTTGCCCGTGGTCAACGCTTCGGGCGCGGTCCGCTTTGGACCGCGTGTCCGATGCCACACGAATGTGCGCGGCATTAGACGGTCTCCTTCGACTTGGCGCGCGAGCGATACGGCAGGCTCGACGCCTCGACTTCCCGTTCACGCGCGATCTGTTCGACGGTCGTCAACAACCCCAGTCCGTGCATCGCCGCGCGCACCATGTTGTGCGGATTCGTCGAACCCAGACTCTTGGTGAGAATGTCGGCGACACCCGCGCACTCGAGCACCGCGCGCACCGCACCGCCCGCGATCACACCCGCGCCCGGCGCAGCCGGTTTCATGAGCACGCGACCAGCTCCATGCTCACCGACCACTTCGTGCGGAATCGTACCGCCAGTGAGCGGTACGTGCACCAGCCGGCGACGCGCGGCGTCCACCGCCTTGCGTACCGCTTCCGATACCTCGTTCGCCTTCCCGGTCGCGACGCCAACGCGGCCCTGTCCGTCGCCGACGGCAACGAGCGCGTTGAAGCTGAAGCGACGGCCGCCCTTCACGACCTTGGCCACACGATTGATGGCGATCACGTTCTCGACGAGATCGCTGCCTTCGTGATCGCGCTCGCCGCCGCCGCTGCGAGCACCGTCGCCACCGCGACCGCGACCGCGGTCGCCACCCTCGCCGCCGCGATTGCCGCCGCCCGGTCCGCGACCCGGGCCGCCACCTGGGCCGCAGCGACCGCGACCGGGACCGCCGCGTCCACCGCGACCTCCACGTCCTCCGCCGCCGCCACCACCACCACCGCGACGTGGTGCAGGAGCGCCTTCTCCGGCTCCTGTTCCTGTTCCCGTTGCCGGGCGACCGCTCTGATTATCTGCCATTTTTCAAAACTCCAGACCGCCCTCGCGGGCGCCGTCGGCTACCGCTTTCACGCGGCCGTGGTACTTGTACCCCGCACGATCGAACACGACGCGACTGATTCCTACTGCCTTTGCGCGCTCGGCCACTGCTTTACCAACGGCCGTCGAACGCTCCTGCTTTTTGCCATCGCCGACCGTGAGGTCGGACACCGTGAGCAACGTGCGATTCGCCATGTCGTCGACGATCTGCGCGTAGATGTGCTTGAGCGTCCGACGAACCACGAGACGCGGGCGCTCCGGCGTCCCTTCGACGCGCTTGCGCACGCGAAGATGACGGCGATGGAGACGCTCGGCGCGCGTCTTCGGCTTGTGAGTCGATTTCATTGCTTACTTGCCTCCAGCCTTGCCGGCTTTCCGCCGGATCTGCTCGCCCGCGTACTTGATGCCTTTTCCCTTGTACGGCTCGGGTGGGCGCAGGCTGCGCAGCTCGGCCGCGACCTGTCCCACCATTTCTTTGTCCGCGCCTTCGATGGTGATCTGCGTCGGCTGCGGCGCCGCGAGCTTGATGCCCTTGGGCGCGCGGTATTCGATCGGGTGCGAGAAGCCGAGCGCGAGCTGCAGGCCGTAGGGGCGCGTTTCCGCCTTGTAGCCGACGCCCACGATTTCGAGCTGCTTCTGGAATCCCTTGGTCACGCCTTCCACCATGTTCGACACGAGCGTGCGCGTGAG
>DAHUXU010000288.1 GCA_027307005.1 Gemmatimonadota bacterium | reverse complement strand
CCGGAATTCCTGCACGCGATCCACGTCACTCTGCTGCATGCGCCACGTGCCATCTGGCGCGTCGGGCGGACGAGGCGTGAAGCGCTGAATCCGCTTCTTCACGCGGAAATTCCACGAGACGTCCGTCACCAGATCCTTGATCCGCGGGAAGGTGTGCATCGGCTCGATCGTGACGGGCTTGTCGAGCGCCAGATCATTGAGCCGCGTCATGCACATGAGCCGCGGCTTGCCGTTGATCTCGGCCGAGCATGAGCCGCACTTGCCTGCCTTACAGTTCCATCGCACGGCAAGATCGTTCGCTTGTTCGGCTTGGATCTGGTGGACGGCGTCGAGCACCACCATGCCGGGTGTGATGTCGGTCGTGTAGTCGCGAAATGCGCCGCCGCTCGCATCGCCGCGCCACACCCTGAACGTGGCGGATCGCGCGTCCGTCGCCGATGGTTGCGGCGCGGTGGTCGCTGCGACGCTCTTCTCCACTGTCGTCGTTGCCATACTCGTTGCCTCCGATCAGCCCATCTCGGCGATCACGGCGCGCAGCTCTTCGGGCATCGGCGCGATCGGCTCGCGACTCAGCTCCATGCTGCCGTCCTTCGCCTTGCGGATCACGATGTTGAAGGAGCTGTAGTTCGCGTCTTTTGCCGGGAAGTCGTCGCGGAAATGACCGCCGCGGCTCTCGCGCCGCTCGAGCGCCGATCGCGTGATGGCTTCGGCGATCGTGAGCAGGTTGCGCAGATCGAGCGCCGTGTGCCATCCGGGATTGTACTCGCGATTGCCGTCGACGCTCACGCGTTGGGCGAGCGCCCGGAGCTCGTCGATTTTGCCTAACGCTCGACGCATGTCGTCTTCGCGGCGGACGATGCCCACGAGGTCCTGCATCGTCTGCTGGAGCGCGTGCTGGATCTGGTACGGGCCGTCGCCAGTTTGGCGGTCGAAGGGCTCGAGCGCGCGGCGGGCGGCGGAAGCGGCTTCACGCTCGTCGACGGCCGCCGCACCGTGGTCGCGCGCGAACGCGGCCGCGTGCTCGCCCGCGCGCCTGCCGAACACCAACAGGTCGGAGAGCGAGTTGCCGCCCAACCGGTTGGCCCCGTGCAGGCCGGCCGCGCATTCGCCGGCGGCGAACAAGCCGGGCACGGTCGACATCTGCGTGTCGCCGTCGACGCGGATGCCGCCCATCATGTAGTGCGTCGTCGGGCCGACTTCCATCGGCTCCTTCGTGATGTCGATGTCCGCGAGCTGCTTGAACTGATGATACATGCTCGGCAGCTTCTTCTTGATGTGCTCGGCTGCGTTAGGCAACCGCTCCGCGATCCAGGCGATGTCGAGGTAGACGCCGCCGTGCGGGCTGCCGCGACCCTCGCGAACTTCGCGCATGATGCAACGCGCGACGTGGTCGCGCGTGAGCAGTTCGGGCGGACGCTTGGCCGACTTGTCGCCCTGCGTGTACCGCCAGCCCTCGTCGGGATCGGTTGCCGTCTGCGCGCGATAGTTCTCGGGCACGTCGTCGAACATGAAGCGCCGACCTTCGCTGTTCCGCAGCACGCCGCCCTCGCCCCGCACGCCTTCCGTGACCAGAATCCCGCGCACGCTCGGCGGCCACACCATGCCCGTGGGATGAAATTGCACGAACTCCATGTCCTGCAGCGCGGCCCCGGCGTGATACGCGAGCGACTGGCCGTCGCCCGTGTATTCCCAACTGTTGCTCGTGATCCGAAACGCGCGGCCAATGCCGCCCGTGGCCAACACGATTGCCTTGGCGCGGAACAACCGGAATCGTCCGCGCTCCCGATCGTAGCCGAACGCGCCGGCGACGCGATCGCCATCCTTGAGCAGCGTCAGCACCGTGCACTCCATGTGCACGTCGATGCCCAGATGGATCGCATGATCCTGCAGCGTGCGGATCATCTCGAGCCCCGTCCGGTCTCCCACGTGGGCGAGCCGCGGATACTTGTGACCGCCGAAATTGCGCTGGAGAATGCGGCCGTCCGGCGTGCGATCGAACAGCGCACCCCACGCTTCGAGCTCGCGCACGCGCGCGGGCGCTTCCTTGGCGTGCAGCTCCGCCATGCGCCAGTTGTTGATGTACTGGCCGCCGCGCATCGTGTCGCTGAAGTGCACCTTCCAGTTGTCCCGGTCATCGACGTTGCCGAGCGATGCCGCGATCCCGCCCTCGGCCATCACCGTGTGCGCCTTGCCGAGCAGCGACTTGCAGACGACGCCGACGGTGAGGCCCGAGCCGCTGGAGACCGCGGCGATCGCGGCGCGCAGGCCGGCGCCGCCGGCGCCGATCACCAGCACGTCGTGGGATACGGTGTCGTACTCAGCCATACACCATTCGCCTAACGGAGCTCACAAGAGGCGGACATCGTGCAGCACGCCCATCGAGCACAGCCGCACGTACAGGTCGGTGAGGGCGACGCCGAAGAGACTCAACCACGCCCAACGCATGTGCCAGCGGTTGAAGCAGCTCGCGCAGGCGTACGCCGTGCGCCGCACCGGGCGGTTGGCGAGACGGTCCAAGCAGCCGCCCACGATGTGCCGCAGCGAGTGGCAGCCGAACGTATAGCAGGTGAGCAGCACGACGTTCAGCGTCAGGACGAGCGTGCCGATGCCGATGCCGAAGTGCGTCTGACCGGTGGCCGGATCCGTGAACCACAGCGCATTCCACGCGTCGTGCGCCAGAATGACGAGGAAGATGAATGCGATGTAGAGAAAGTATCGATGGATGTTCTGCAGGATGAGCGGGAACGAGTGCTCGCCCAGGTACGTGCTTCGAGGCTCTCGAACCGTACACGATGGTGGATCGGCCCACATCGCCTTGTAATACGCCCCCCGATAGTAGTAGCACGTCACTCGAAAGAGAGCCGGAAACGGCAGAATGATCAGCGCCGGCGAGAACGGCAGCCATCCGGGCCACCACCCGGGCTTCGGTCCGAACAGCGCGTGCGGCGAGCTGCCGAATATTTCAGGCGAATAGAACGGCGACAGATAGGGCCCGAACGTGTAGTGGGCGTTCTGAAATGCGGCCCACGTGGCATACACGACGAACGACGCCAACACGATGGCCACGACCGTCGGCTGCACCCACCATGCGTCGCGTCGCATGGTGAGCGCCCGTGGATGATCGACAACCGGGAGCTGCGCGTGGGCCATCGGGTTCCTCCGGGCCGGGCTGGTCGCGAGTCGCACATCGAGCGATTCGGCGGATCGCTCGATTCGGAGCGGATACTCCTACCCGGTCCGCCCACTGTCAATAGAGCATGGTCGCTGGTTTCATCCTTTGCCCGTGGCTGCTTTCGTCAGGGATCACTTGCGTAACGCTGACATACCTGACATGCCCGAGGCCGGGCCGCATCGTAGCTTGTCCATCGACCTCTTCGGCGACTGCGATCGATGCGTTCATTCGTTCGACTGCGTCAGACAGCGCGCCGCTTGCTGCGCGCGCCGGGCTTCAGTGTGTCGGCGACGTTGACGCTCATGCTCGGCATCGGAGGGACCACGGCGGTGTTCTCCGTGGTGAACGGCGTGCTGTTGCGGCCGCTGCCTTACGCGCATGCCGACCGCCTGGTCGATCTCTCGCATACGCTGGCGGTATCGGGTATCGCGCACGTCGACCAATCTGATGCGACGTATCTCGTGTATCGCGCCGGGAACCGTGTCTTCACGGACGTCGGCGCTTACGAGGCGACGTCGGCGAACGTGGTTCCCTCGACGGCGTCGGGCCTCGGTACCGGAGAAGCCGAGCGGGTTCCAGCTGCCTTGATGACCGCGGGTGTGTTTCGGGTGCTCGCCGTTGGACCGCACGCCGGGCGCGAGCTGAGCGATGCCGACGTCGCGCCCGGTGCGGCGCCCGTGGCGCTCATCGGCGAGTCGTTGTGGAAGCGGAAATTCGGCGGCGATCCGTCGGTGATCGGCCGCCAGGTGCTGGTGGACGGCGTCGAGCGCACGATCGTCGGCGTCATGCCTCGTGCGTTCCACTTTCCGGAGCCGGCGACGGCGCTCTGGATTCCGTTAGTCATCGATCCGGCGCACACGGCATCGGCGGCGTTCGATTTTCGCGGCATCGCCCGATTGCGCGACGGCGTCACGATCGCCGCGGCGCAAGCCGACGTGCAGCGGTTGTTGCCGACGGTGCCGGTGGTGTATCCGGGGCGTCTGACCGTGGATGCGATCCGGGTGACGCACATGCAGGCGGTGGTGCGGCCGATGCGCGATGTGGTGGTCGGGGACGTGGGCCGGGTGCTGTGGGTGGTGCTCGGCGCCGCGGTGGTGCTGCTGGCCATCGCGTGCGCGAACGTCGCCAACCTGTTCCTGGCCCGCGCCGAGGGACGGCAGCGGGAGCTGGCGGTGCGGCGTGCGTTAGGCGCCGGGCGCGCGAGCGTGCTGGGCGAGTTCCTCGGCGAGGCGGCGCTCATCGCCGCCGTCGGCACTGCGTTGGGCATCGGATGCGCTGTGGCGGCGCTGCGCGCGCTGGCCGCGGCGGGCGCGGCGCGCAGCGTGCCGCGGTTAGGCGACGTGCGCGTGGATGCGGCCGTCGTCGCGGTCGCGGTCGCCGCCGCGGCGCTGGCGGCGTTCCTGGTGAGTCTCGTTCCGCTCGCGCGGGCGCGCGCGCTGTCGCTCTCGGCCATCCTCGGCGCCACCGGCTCGAGCGCGAGCGGTGGACGTGCGCGCTCCGGCGCCCGCCGCGGCTTGGTGATCGCGCAGGTAGCGCTGGCGCTCGTACTGCAGGCGGGCGCCGGCCTGCTCGCGCGCAGCTTTGCCGCGCTGCGCGCGGTGGATCCGGGCTTCGTGCCCGATCACGCGCTGACGTTCCGCATCGCAATGCCTAACGTCGAGTATCCGGCTGCCGCCGACGTCGCGCGTCTGGTGGCGCAGCTCTCGGACTCGCTCGATGCGCTGCCCGGCGTGCGCGCCGCAGGCGTCGTGACCAAGCTGCCGTTGTCCGACGAGAGCAGCCAGGACAGCGCCGTGTTCGTCGAAGACCACCCGCGCAAGCCCGGCACCATTCCCGGCATCCATCCCATGGCGTTCGTCACGCCCGAGTACTTCCGCGCCATGGGGATTCCGCTCGTGGCCGGCCGCACGTTCGACCGCATCGACCCATCGATGGATCCCGCGAAACGCCCGCGCGAGGTGATGGTGAGCGAGGCGTTCGCCCAACGGTACTGGCACGGCGCGTCACCGATCGGACGTCGCATTCGGATGACGGTCTCCGACCCGTGGTCGACGATCGTCGGCGTCGTCGGGAGCGTGCACGACGCCGGACTCGACCAACCGCCGGCCGAAACCGTGTACATGCCGGCATTCACGCTGAACGCAGCCGGGACGGCGTGGGCGCCGCGAGACGTCGCCTTCGTGGTGCGCACGACCGGCGATGCAACGGGAGTGATCGGGCCGGTGCGCCGGATCATGGGCGAGATCGCGCCGGCGCTGCCGATCTACGCCGTGGCGCCGATGACCGCGCTCGTCACACGCGCCGAAGCGCGCACAACGTTCACGCTCACGATTCTCGGCATCGCGGCCGTCATTGCGATGGGCATCGGCGCGGTGGGGATTTACGGCGTGATCGCCTACCTGGTGAGCTTGCGCACGCGGGAGATCGGGGTGCGGTTGGCGTTAGGCGCGCAGCCGGCGCAGGTGCGCCGCCTGATCGCGGGCCACGCGCTGGTCGACGCGGCGATCGGCATCGTCGCGGGACTGGTCGGGGCGGTGGTGCTCACCCGGGTGCTCGGCTCGGTGCTCTTCGGCGTGAGCCCCACCGATCCGATTGCGTTAGGCGGAGCGGCGCTGCTCCTGATCGCGACCGCCATCGCCGCGAGCTGGATCCCGGCGCGGCGCGCGGCCGCCCTCGAGCCGTCGATCGCCTTGCGGGTGGAGTGACCGGGTGTCGGGACCGAGCCGAGGCGCCGGATGATGACGCTCGTGGTGTTGGCCTTTCTGGGCGGCGTGCTCACCATCGCCAGCCCGTGCATCCTGCCGGTGGTGCCGCTCGTGATGACGCGCACCGGCCGGTCGCTGGCGCGCGACGTCCTTCCCATGCTGGCCGGCATGGCGATCACGTTCGCAGCGGCGGCATCGATCGCGACCGCGAGCGCGGCGTGGCTGGTGCGGGCGAGCATCGTCGGCCACTGGATCGCGCTGGCGCTGCTGGCGGTGGTCGGGGCGAGCCTGCTCTTTCCACGGGTGGCCGACGCGCTGGCGGCGCTGCCGGTTCGGTTAGGCGCGCGGCTCGATCGCGCGGCCGGCTCCCTCGCGCCCGGCGTCGCCGGCAAAGCCGTGATCGGCGCGGCGGTTGCGCTGCTGTGGGCGCCGTGCGCGGGCCCGATCCTCGGACTCGTCGTCGCCATCGCCGCCGCCGACGGATGGAGCGCGCGCTCGGCGTCGCTCTATCTCGCGTTCGCAGCAGGCGCCGCCGCGTCGCTGGCGGTGGTGCTCTTCGCCGGCGGGCGGCTGCTGGAGCGGCTGCGCCGCGGCGCCGGCGTGGACCGATGGGTCCGTCGTGCGTTAGGCGCGGCCGCGCTGGCTGTCGTCGTCCTGCTCGCGTCGGGCCGCGACTCGGCGGTCTTCGCGCGCGCGGGCGTCTCGACCGCGCCGGCGGAAGCGCGGCTCGTCGCCCTGGTGCATGGTGGCGGCACGTCACGCAGCAGCCGGCCCGGTGCCGGCTCGTCCGTCGTGGTGCGGCCGGCGCCGTTGCCGTCGTTGACGGTGCAGGGCTCGTTCCCCGGATTTGCCGGCGGCGGCCCATGGATCAACTCGACCGCCCTCACGCCGGCATCGCTGCGCGGCAAAGTGGTGATGATCGATTTCTGGACCTTCCTCTGCGACAACTGCCTCAATGCGCTGCCGCACGTCGAGGCGCTCGCCAAGAAGTACCACGATCGGGGATTGGTCGTGGTGGGTGTGCACACGCCCGAGTTCCTGGCCGAGCACGATGAAGCGAGTGTGCGCGACGAGGTGAAGCGGTTGGGCATCGTGTATCCCGTCGTGATGGACAACACCTACGCCATCTGGAGAGCGTTCAACAATCAGTACTGGCCCGCCGCGTTTTTCATCGACAAAGCCGGGAAGATTCGCTACCACCACTTTGGCGAAGGCGCGTACGACACGCAGGATCGTGTGGTGGCGCAGCTTCTGTCCGAGCCCGCGCCGTAAGCCGTCGGCCGGCAACCGCCGGGCACGTTCCGTCTCCCACCTCCGTTTATGTTTGACGGACCCGTTTTCCGGCGGCCTCACGCCGGGCGCGGGCGATTGACCCATCACGCAACAGGAGACGGGCTGGGCTGTGACTGCGCCATCACGTGCATCCGGAGCCGCCGTTGCCGCCCACTCGTTGGCGGCGAACGACGCGGCAGATGCGGAGCTCAACAAGCACCGCTGGCTGATTCTGTTAGGCCTGATCACGGCCGCGATCATGGAGGTGCTGGACACCACGATCGTCAACGTGGCGCTGCCGCAGATGGCCGGCAATCTCGGCGCGACGTTCGACGAAATCGGATGGGTCGCCACCGCGTACATCCTGTCGAACGTCATCGTGCTGCCGATGACGGCGTTCTTCACGGCGCGATTCGGGCGGCGCAATTATCTCACGGCGTCGATCGCGATCTTCGCGTTCGCGTCGTTCATGTGCGGCACGTCGCACAGCCTGACGGAGCTGGTGTTGTGGCGGATCATGCAGGGCGCGGGCGGCGCGGCGCTTCTGTCCACCGCCCAAGCGACGCTGCGGCAGGTCTTTCCGCTCGAGCAGCAGGGCATGGTGCAGGCGCTCTTCATCCTCGGCATCATCGTCGCGCCGACAGTCGGGCCGACGTTAGGCGGATGGATCACCGACAACTACAACTGGAACTGGATTTTCTTCATCAACATCCCGATCGCCGCGGCGTCGACGTTCCTCGTGACGGGCTTCCTGCACGACCCGCCGTGGATGACGCGTCGCAAGACCGATATCGACTGGTTGGGCATCGGCCTGCTGACTGTGGGA
>DAHUXU010000281.1 GCA_027307005.1 Gemmatimonadota bacterium | reverse complement strand
CATCCTGCTGCAGTTCCTCATCGAGGCGGTGGTGCTGTGTCTGTTGGGCGGATTGATCGGGGTGATGCTCGGCGCCGGCGGCGCCTCGGTGCTCCACCGGGTGATGCACTGGAATACGGACGTGTCCAGCGGGTCGGTGATTCTGGCATTCGTGTTCTCGGGGATGGTCGGCATCGTGTTCGGCGTGTGGCCGGCGCGGCGGGCGGCGACACTCGATCCGATCGTTGCGTTGCGATACGAATAGATTTTCGATCGACGAACGCAGGTGGTGGCCCGCGCTACAGGTTCCGGCGCGGGCCATTTTTTGTGTCCGTTGCCGCGAAATTTCTTGAAGCTCGAACTGGTTCGCGCGCCGTCACTTGCGTGAGGCGGCGTGAAACGCGCATCCTGAGAGTATCGGCCGCCACGATGCACGAGGCGGCCGCTTCGCTACCAGGCCATCGCTCCGTGTCGAATCCGATTTCCATCGAGCCACCCGCGCGCAGCACCGTAAACGCGAGCTTCGTCGTGAATGACGAAACCCGCGAGGCCGCGATCGCGCCGCACAAGACGCTGCTCGAGGTCCTGCGCGAGGATCTGTCGCTCACCGGCACGAAGCACGGGTGCGAGTTGGGCGAGTGCGGCATGTGCACGGTGCTGATCGACGGACAGCCCGTGCTCTCCTGTCTCGTGCTCGCGATCGCCGCCACGGACCGCGCGATCACGACAGTGGAAGGTCTGGCGAGCGGTCCCTCGCTCAGTCCGCTGCAGCGCGCGTTCGCGGAGCTCGGCGCCGCGCAGTGCGGCTACTGCACGCCGGCAATGCTGCTCACGGCGCAGGCGCTGCTCGACCGCACGCCGCACCCGACGCGCGAGGACATACGCGACGCGTTGAGCGGCACGCTGTGCCGGTGCACCGGGTATCTCAAGATCTTCGAAGCGGTCGAGCTGGCGGCGGACCGCGCCGGGAGCGCCGATGCCTAACGATCTGACGGCCGCTCAGGCGGAGCAGCAGAAGCGCGCCTATCGCGTGATCGGCACGCCGCGTCAGAAGGTGGATGCGGCGGCGAAGGTGACCGGTGCGCTGCGCTTCGCCGACGATCTGGTGCTGCCCCGGATGCTGCACTGCACGCTGCTGCGCGCGTCGCTGCCGCACGCGCGCATCGTGCGCATCGACACGACGCGCGCCGCCGCACTGGCGGGCGTCGTCGCGGTGCTCACCGGCGAAGCGCTTCCGATCCCGTTCGGCATCTTGCCGATCACACAGGATGAACACGCGCTGTGCATCGACCGTGTGCGCTTCGTCGGCGATCCGGTGGCGGCCGTGGCCGCCGTGGACGAGGACACGGCGCGCGCGGCGTGCGACCTGATCGACGTCGAGTACGAGGCGCTGCCGTCCATCGGCTCGATCGACCAAGCGCTGACGACGCCCGAGCCGCAGATCCACGACTATGCCGACGAGGGCAACGTGCACAAGCACGTGGCGCTCGATTTCGGCGGCGTCGACGAGGCGATGCGCACGGCCGACCTGGTGCGCGAGGACGTGTTCTTCTACGAGGGGAACACGCACCTGGCGATGGAGCAGCACGCGGCGCTGGCGGAGTGGTCGACGGACGGGCGGCTGACGCTGTGGACGAGCACGCAGACCCCGCACTACGTGCACCGGGCGGTGAGCAAGGTGCTGCAGATGCCGCCGGCGCACGTCCGGGTGATCGCGACGCCTAACGGAGGCGGGTTCGGCGGCAAATCCGATCCGTTCAATCACGAGATCGTCGTTGCGGAGCTCGCGCGGCGGACGGGACGTCCGGTGAAGATCTGCTTGACGCGCGAGGAAGTGTTCTACTGCCATCGCGGCCGGCATCCGACGCTCATGCGGATCAAGACGGGCGTGACGCGCGACGGGCGCATCTTGGCGATGGATTTTTCGTCGGTGCTCGACGGCGGCGCATACGGGTCGTACGGCGTGGCGAGCATGTACTACACCGGCGCGCTGCAGACGGTCACGTACCAGGTGCCCACCTATCGCTTCCGCGGCGCGCGTGTGTTCACCAACAAGCCGCCGTGCGGACCGAAGCGCGGCCACGGCACGCCGCAGCCGCGGTTCGCGCTCGAGTGCCACCTCGACAAGATCGCCGAACAGTTAGGCGAAGATCCGGCGGCCTGGCGGATGCGGATGCTGCAGCCGCCCCAGAGCATCACCGCGAACTGGCTGCGCATCGGGTCTATGGGGCTGGGGCCGTGCATCGAAACCGTGGTGCGCGCGAGCGGCTGGGACGCGAAGTTCAGGCAGCTCCCGTTCGGGCGCGGCGTCGGCATCGCGTGCTCATCCTACATCTCCGGCGCGGGGCTGCCGATTTACTGGAACAGCATGCCCCACTCGTCGGTGCAGCTCAAGCTCGACCGGTCGGGCGGCGTGGCCGCCTTCTGCGGCAGCACCGACATCGGGCAGGGCTCCGATTCGGTGCTCGCGTACTGCGTGGCCGAAGTGTTAGGCATCGAGCCGGTAGACATCCGGGTGGTGACCGGGGACACGGACCTGACGCCGGTGGACCTCGGCTCCTACTCATCGCGCGTCACCATGATGATGGGCCACGCCGCCATCCAGGCCGCCGAGCGCGCCCGCGCGTTGCTGGCCAGGGCCGCCGGCGAACGGTTAGGCATCCCGGCCGATCGCCTGGTGTTCGCCGATCGCCGCGGGTTCGACGCCGAGGATGCCGGCCGCGGCGTCTCGTTCGCCGAGGCGGTGCAGCTCGCCGAGACGCGCGACGGCGCGATCGGCGCCGTGGGCTCGTACACGCCGCCGCGGTCACCGGGCCGCTACAAGGGCGCCGGCGTTGGGCCGTCGCCGGCGTACTCGTACTCCTGCGCCGTCGCCGAAGTCGAGGTGGAGCCGGAGACCGGCATCGTGCGCGTGCCGACAGTCTGGATCGCGCACGACATCGGCCAGGCGATCAATCCCCTGCTCGCCATCGGACAGGTGGAAGGCTCGGTGTACATGGGGTTAGGCGAAGCGCTGATGGAGGAGATGACCTACCGCGACGCCGAGCGGCGCCTCGTGCACCACCACCCGAGCATGCTCGAGTACAAGTCGCCGAC
>DAHUXU010000278.1 GCA_027307005.1 Gemmatimonadota bacterium | reverse complement strand
GGACGACCCGCTGCTCGATCCGATCGCCGCCGCGGCCGAGCGCCGGCAGTTTCCCGTTCTGCATCACATCTGGCAGCATCGCACGCGCGAGTGGCCCGGCCAGGAAATCTCCGATGGCGCGGACCTCGGCCGCCTCGCCCTCAGGCATCCGCGTGTCGCGTTCATCCTCGCCCATATCGGCGGCGGAGGCGATTATCGGCACACCTTCGCCGCCGTCGCGCACATCCCGAACGTGTACCTCGATCTCTCGGGCAGCGGCGTCGATCGCGGCATGCTCGATGACGCCGTGCGGGCGGTCGGTGCGCGACGATTGCTCTGGGGCAGCGACATCACGATGGAAACCGGTCTCGCGAAATTGCGCGCGCTCGAATACGTCGAGCCGCGTCTCGATGCAGCAGGCATGAGCGATGTGCGCTGGCGCAACGCCGCGCGCATTTTCCCGGCGGGCGCGCTGCCGGGTGTGCCGGCGCCCGATGCCCAACCGGCGTTCGCCGGACACGCGCGATGATCGACGCCAACACGTTCATCGGCCCGTATCCATTTCGGTACGTTCCACATCCCGATCCCGAAGTGCTCGTCCGCGTGATCGAGCGCGAGCACATCGACGCGGCGTGGGTTGGGCATCTGCCGTCGGCGTTTTATCGAGATCCGGGCGCGGGCAACGATGCCTTGTTCGACGCGCTGTCGCCGTACGTGGGACGTCTCGCACCGGTGCCGGCAGTCCGTCCCGACTGGCCGCGTTGGGAGCAGGCACTCGCATCGGTGATCGAGCGCGGTGCGGTCGCGGTGCGTGCGTATCCGCAGCAATGGGGATTCGGCACACACCACCCCGCGCTCGCCGAGCTCGCGCTCGCGTGCGGCGAGTCCGGCGTGCCGCTGGTGCTCACGACGCGATTCGAGGATCTGCGTCAACGTCACCCGTTGGACACGGCCGGCGATTTGCCGGCGGCAACGGTTCGTGCGTTAGCACGCGCCGGCTCGCGCGTGCGATTGCTCGTCACCGCCGCGGGTCGTGCACTCATCGAAGAAGTGCACTGGGGCCTCACGCCCGAGGAGCGAGCGCGGGTGTGGTGGGACATCTCGTGGATCTGGGGTCCGCCCGAAGACGAGCTCGCGCATCTGTTGCGCACGATCGGATCGCGACGTTTCGTCTTCGGCACGGGCTGGCCACTCAGGCTTTCGCAAACGCCGCGCGCAAATCTGGATCTGTTGCCGGATGAATTGCGGTCGCCTCTTGCGCCACTTGGTGACGCGGCGCAGATTCCCGCGCGTTCCGCTTAATTTGTGAAAATCTTCACAAATTGGGTGACTATCCGCCCTCCACATCTTCAGGTCGCGATGACTTCAAGGAGGAAGTGGGCGGTCATCCCGGGGCTCGTTGCTCTGGGCACGATCGCCGTGCTGTTATCCGCCTACACGGGCGCTGCCAATGCACCCGACACTGTCATCACCGATCGCGGCCCGTGGGGCTACAGCGCGGGCTCCTCGCCGCAAGGCCGCGCTCCCGTTCAACCGATCGCGTTTCCGCACCCGACGCACGTGCAAACGCTCGGGATGAACTGTCTCTACTGTCACTTCTCGGCCAACAAGTCGCCCGACCCCGGCTTCCCGGCGATGAGCACTTGTATGGGATGCCATTTAGTTGTGGGTCCCAACCGTCCCGCCGCGAACGGCCGGCCTGCACGCAAGAGCGCGGGAATCCAAAAGCTCCAGGACTACTGGAACAAGAAGCAGGCGATTCCGTGGGTGCGCATCCATTACGTGCCCGACTACGTGAATTTCGCGCACATGCCGCACATCAACGCCGGCGTCACGTGCCAGACCTGCCACGGACAAGTGCAGAAGATGTCGCGTGTCTATCAATACGCGCCGCTCAACATGGGCTGGTGCATCAACTGTCACGTCGGAAACGTGAATCCTGCCTGGAAGGCGCGTTACGACTGCAGCGTCTGTCACTACTGAGACTGCCTGATGACCGAGACGTCTACGCCGGCCGGCGTTCACCGGCGCGAGTTTCTCAAGATCCTCGGCGCCACAGGCGCCGCAACCGCGGCGATCGGATGCAGCACCGATCGCGTGGACAAGCTGATTCCATATCTGAACAATCCGGACGAGACCGTCCCGATGGTCTCGAACTACTACGCGTCGACGTGCCGCGAATGCTCTGCGTCGTGCGGCGTGCTGATGGAGACGCGTGACGGCCGGACGTTCAAGCTCGAGGGCAATCCCGATCATCCGCTGAATCGCGGCGCGCTGTGCGCGCGCGGACAGGCGGCGGTGCAGGGACTGTACAATCCGGATCGCTATCGCGGCCCGCGCATTCGCAAAGGCAACGCGCTCGTGCCGGCCAAGTGGGACGACGCGATCAAGCTCCTCACCGACAAGCTCACGCAAGCGCAGAGCGCGGGCTCGGCGTCGAAATCGGTGTTCATCAATCGCCACGAATCGGGGAGCTTCCCCGCATTCCTCGATCAGTGGTTGGCCGCGTTCGGCATGCCGCCGCATCTGAGTCACGATGCGTTAGCCGACGACGGGGCGATCGACGCGAATCAGAAGTCGTATGGCGTCGCGTGGCCCACACTCGCCTTCGGCGCGGCGACATTGATCGTGTCGTTCGGCGCCGACTTCCTGGACACGTGGGGCGTGACCGTTCCGCAGCAGCTCGACTTTGCCGACGCG
>DAHUXU010000235.1 GCA_027307005.1 Gemmatimonadota bacterium | reverse complement strand
GATCCTTCCCTTGCAGGTGCCGCAGGCGCCGTTGCGGCAGCCGTAGGGAATCATCAGGTCGGCGCGCATCGCGGCCTGCAGCACCGTTTCATCGGCATCGCAGGCGAACGCGTGTCCGCTGGGCTGTATGATAATCTGCAGCGTCATCAAGGGGTCCGGTGCAAGGCTAGGTAGGCAAGCGTGCGCAATGGCCGCGCACGGCGCAGGCCCCCGTCATCGATCGGTCGGCGGCAACGCCATTTCGACAGCATGGCGCAGAGAATCCTGCTCGTGGGTTGCGGCGATGTCGCATTGCGCGTCGGGGAGCTGTTGCGCCACCGTGCGCGGCTCGTCGGCATCACCCGCAATCGCGACGACGTGCGCAGGATGCGCGCCCATGGCATCGTTCCCCTCGTCGCCGATCTCGACCAGCCGCGCTCCCTCGAGCGCATCCGCACCGCGCCCTGGGCCGTCCTGCATTTCGCGCCACCGCCTTCCGACGGCAGGGACGATCCGCGCACCGAGCGGCTCCTCGCCGCCCTCGCGAGGGCGCGGATTATACCGCAGCGCTTCGTCTACATCTCGACATCGGGCGTCTATGGCGACTGCGCGGGCGCGCGCGTCGTCGAGACGCGCCCGCTGCGGGCGCAGACGCCCCGCGCCCGCCGCCGCGTCGCCGCGGAACGGCATCTGCGCAGTTGGGCGGCGCGCCACGGCGTCGGGCTCGCAATCCTGCGCGTGCCAGGCATCTATGCGCCAACCCGCCTTCCCCTCGATCGGCTGCGCCAGGGCACGCCGGCGCTCAACGCCGATGACGACGTCTTCACCAATCACATCCACGCCGACGATCTCGCACGGGCCGTGGTCGCGGCGCTCTATCTCGCACGGCCGAATCGCGCCTACAACGTGAGCGACGACAGCGAGATGAAGATGGGCGCATGGTTCGATGCGATTGCCGATGCCTACCAGCTGCCGCGACCCCCGCGCGTGAGCTGGGAGGATGCCGAGCGGCAGATCGCGCCGATGCTGCTGTCCTTCATGAGCGAGTCGCGGCGTCTGTCGAACCTGCGGATGAAGCGCGAGCTGCGGCTGCGCCTGCGGCACCCGACGCTCGCGGCGATGCTCGCCGAAGCCGCGCCGCGGACCTTGCGCAAGCAGCTCGCGCTGCCGATATGACGGTGTCGGCGTGACCGTGCAGGCATGACCGGGCAAGTTCCCGCATTGCGGCCGCGGCTCTCGTTCGTCGAGCGCCTCGACGCCTACGAGCGGTTGCTGCGCCTCGACAAGCCGATCGGCACGCTGCTGCTGCTGTGGCCGACGTTGTCCGCACTGTGGCTCGCCACGCGCGGCCAACCCTCGCTCTCGCTGGTCGTCATCTTCGTGATGGGGACGTGGGTGATGCGCTCTGCCGGCTGCGCGTTCAACGACTGGGCCGACCGTGATTTCGACGCTCACGTGAAGCGCACTGCGCAGAGGCCGCTCGCGGCCGGCGTCATCGCGCCCTGGGAGGCGCTGGTCGTCGGCGCAGTGCTCGCCGCCGTCGCGTTCGTGTTCGTGCTGTTCACCAACCGGACGACGATCCTGTGGTCGTTTCCGGC
>DAHUXU010000209.1 GCA_027307005.1 Gemmatimonadota bacterium | reverse complement strand
GCGTCTGGCCGCGCAGAGCGAGGCCATTTTCGTGGACAACACGTATACCGCCAAGGCGTTGGCCGGACTCATCGCCGCGGTGCGATCGCGCCGCATCCCGCCGGACGCGACGGCGATGTTCTGGCACACCGGCGGCCAGGTGGGCATCTTCGCCTAACGGCGAAGCGCGGCACCGAGGCGCGGTGGGGTATCGGTCAGCGGCGGTGGCGTGCGCACGGCGCGCGACCGGGTGCTCGACGTCTTCCGGCCGCGCTTCCGGCCCTTGGACAGGTCGCGCTTCGCCTGCTTCTTCGTGCGCTTCGAGGACCGCTTGCTCGCCGGCAGCTTCACGCCGGCACGGCGCGCCTTCGAGAGTCCGATGGCGATCGCCTGCTTGGTGGAGCGTGCGCCGTGTTTGCCCTCGCGCACGTGCTCCATCTCTTCGCGAACGAACTCGCCGGCCTGCGTCGACGGCGACCTGCCTTTTCGCGCATCTTCGTGAGCGCGCTCGATGGTGTCTTTGTCCGGCATCCTGACCTCCATCCGACTGGGTCAGCGTTCCGCTCGCCGCGTGACGACGAGCACGAGTGACATACGTCGAGTCGAGCGGCGTCGCATAACACGGACCACACGGCGCGACGAGCGGGACGCGAGAGTCGGATGTCGGTTCAGGCGATCACCGCGGCTTCTTCCCTTTCGCCGATTTGTTGGCCGGCTTCGCCGGTGCACGCGCCGGTTTCGGCGCAGGCGACAGCTTGCTCTTTCCCTCGGCCGCGGCCTGCTGATAGCGCGCCGAAAGATCGCGGTGCTCCGAGTCCTGACGCACCGACAATTCGGGGACCGACTCGCCTTTGGGCGGCTTCGCGAACTCCTGCGCATGGCGCTGTTCCATCTGCTGCTGCGCCTTCTCGTAGGCCTGATCCAGCCGGGTGCGGGCGGCGGCCGCGTTCTTCCCGTTAGGCATCGGCGGAGATCCGGGCGGCAGGCGCACCGGCGCCGGCCTGGGCTCGGGCGCGACCCGGGTCGCCGGAGCGTTAGGCATTGGCTTCGCGGCCACCGGCGGCCGCGTGATGGTCACGCGCGCCGGCGGAAGCTCCGTCGCCGGACGCGTCGGCGGCAGTCCGCTGCGCGCGGGTTTGAGCCCCGCGCCACCCGGCAGCACCTTGAGGGCCGGCCGATCGCGCACCTGGCTCGCCGCCACGGGCGCCTGCCGGCGCAGCGTGGTCAGCTCGGTGTGTGTGAGCGGACGGCCGCCCGTGTTCGCGAGCTGGCGCTGCTGCACGGCGAACGGAACCGGTGCGGGCGGCGGCGCATGCACCGCGAGCACCGGACGTCGCTCGAGCTTCGCCGGCGGGAACGCGGCGCGACGGCCCGATGCTTCCTCGCCGATCAGGCTCACACGCGTCGGAACCATGGGCGCCCGCTCGATGATCGACACGCGCGACACGTCCTGCGGCGCGACGCGCACCACCGAGCGCCCAACCGACCGTCCATTCACGAACGTCTGCTGCGACACCACGGTCACCGCATTCGTCACCGTGCGGTTTCGATAGTTGACGTTGGTCACGTTGACGTTCGTGATGTTGATGTTGGTCACGTTCACGTTGGTCACGTTCACGCGGCGCAGATACACGGGACTCACCGCGTACGGCGGCCGGTAGACTTCTTCGGGCGCGAGCGGGAACCATCCGATGCCGCCTCCCGGTCCGAACGACACCGACACCGAGAAGCCGCTGCCGCCGACGAACGCGACTAACGCAGGAGCGAAGACGGGCGGCGCAACCGTGCGTCCGGGGCACCAGCCCCATCGATGATGGATGTACGCCCAGCGCCCATAGTGGAACGGCGCCCAGCCCCAGGGCGCATCGTCCACCCAGGTCCAGCCCCATCGACCGACCCACACCCAGTGGCCGTAGCGATACGGCGCCCAACCGACGACCACGGTGCGCGGATACCAGACCGGACCGTACGTCGCATTCTGAGACCAGCTCCCTTCGTCGTTGAGGTCCGCGGTGCCGGGCATGTAGGGCGACACGTATTGCGACGCCGCGGCCGCGGCCGCGTCGATCCGCGCATCACGCGACCGCGACCACTGGTCGAAGTCATCGGGCGATCCGATGTCGGCGAGGTTGTAGGTGGCAGTGCTGTCGCCCTGCACGGTCGCCACTTGTCCGGCGTCGACGGCGAACGACGAGCCGCCGGCCGAGACGTTGGCCGAGCCCGAGAACACCGAGATCGACGTCGTCTGGCCGTCGGGCGTGACGTCGACGCGATATTCGCCGACCGTCGCCATCTGGACCGCTGCGTTAGGCGCGTCGATCTCGTCGGTTTCCCCGTTGGCGAGCGAGCGGACTCTCAGGATGGCCGAGCCCTGCGGGACGCTGAACTGGAGCGCCGCATCGTCCAGTCGTTCGACGTCGAGCTCGGTTTGCTGGTCGAGGCGCACTTCGGCGGAGCCGATTTCGATGCCGACCCGCCCGTTGGTATCGGCCCAGAGTGCGTCGCCGGTGGTGACGGGGCTGTTGGGCACGGCGACCGCCCACGCGGTGTCGCCGCCGGCGCGGAACGAGACCGTGCCGGTGAGATAGGCGAGGCGCCCAACGCGGCCCGGCGGGTCGCCGGTCGCAGCAGCGGGTCTGACCGGTGGTTGGGCGACCTGTGCGGGCGCCGGGGCAACGGACGTAATGATCATTGCAACCGCCAGCGTCAGCGATCGCGAGCGCTGCGACGAGTGCGTCGACATGGATTCGAGCCTCGGCTCGTCAAGGTGGTGTTCCATTTCCGCGTCGCGAGAAACATGCGCGCCCGACCAGAGGGTCGCGAGTCAGTTCCGATGCGTCACGGCACGGCTCGCCTGCTCGTGTTGGGCACTGGCGAGGTCAGGCATGAAGACGACGAGTCCATCGGTCGCCGTGTTACGCGAATACCCCGCGACCAGCTGCGTGTTGTACTGGTCGATGCTGAATTGGAAGGCGTTGCCGGGATCGAGGTCGATGATTTCCATGTCGGCATCGACCATGTAGAGCTTGCCGAAATGGAGCGTCCCGCCGCGGAAGTACATGTAATTGCGCGCGGGCTCGGGCGGGTGGAGCGCGAGATTGGCCGGCGGCGCCGAATCGCCGAAGACCTGGACGACCTCGTTAGGCTCGATGCGGACGGCGGTGACGTGTCCCTCGATCGCGGGCGGCGGCAGGATCTGCAGCGGGTCCAGCAGCAGGTCGTTGCCCTGTGCGCTCACGCCGTGGGCGTGCTGCAGATCGAGCAGCTTCTGCAAGGTGATGCCTAACGCCTTCATGAGCCCGCGGCCGTTGACGGAAAAGATCTTGATCGCTACGGGGTGAATGCGGATCAATCCTTCCGGCGTCATCGACATCACGGCCGTGATGCGAAACGGGATGTCGACTACTTTGTGCAGCGTGCCCTCCTGTACCAGCTTGCCGCTGTCGGTCGAGAACTTGAGGTGGCGCAACGGTGCGCCGCGGTACGCAAAGACCCACCCGTTCATGAGGCTGTCGAGGCTTTCCATGCTCAGTCCGACTTCGGCCGATGCGATGTCGATCACGAACGAGGTCTTGTCGTCGAACGCGATGGGCGAGCTTCGCTGTTTGCTGCGCAGCGCGCCGCGCAGCCTCGTGATGTCGAGGCTGATGCCGTGGCCGATCTGGAAATCGACGTTGCGAAATTGCGCTTGCGTCCCTGCGTCGGGCGTCTCGTCGGCGACGGCCGGCGGCGTTACGTTAGGCATGGTGTCGGCGCGCACGGCGCCGGCCGCGCCGGCGGCGCCGGGTGCCGCACGGCCGAGTGCGAGCGCGACCGCCGCGGTGGCGGCCAGCGCGAGCACGAACCATCGACGATGTCGATCCGGCGACGAGGACCCCATGTGTAGAGCCAACGGCAAGCACCGCGCCGCAGCACCAACGGTCGGACGCGCGCGCCGCAGCGTGGAACGGAGATTGATTCGGTTGCGCGGCATGCCGCGCGCACGACGCA
>DAHUXU010000198.1 GCA_027307005.1 Gemmatimonadota bacterium | reverse complement strand
CTTCCGAGTCGGGCCGAAGAGCGCCGGCGCCGATCCGGGACCCGCGTGCTACGACCTCGGTGGCGATGAGCCGACCGTCACCGATGCGAACCTGGTCCTCGGGCGCCTCAATCCAGACTATTTCGTCGGCGGACGCCTCGCGCTGAAACCCAAGCGCTCCGCGCAAGCGATCAAGAAGCATCGTTGCGGCAAGCTCGGGATGGACGTCGAGCAGGCGGCGCTCGGCGTCCTAAAGATCGTCAACAGTAACATGGTGCAGGCCGTGCAGAAGGAGAGTGTGCGCCGCGGCTTCGACATTCGCAAATTCAGCCTTCTCGCGTGCGGCGGCGCGGGTCCGCTGCACGCATGCGATCTTGCCGAGCAATTGCGGATGAAATCGGTGATCGTCCCGCCGAACCCCGGAATTCTCGCGGCCCTCGGCTTGATGACCACCGATCTCAAGTACGACTTCTCGCGCACGGAGCTTTCGCTCGCCTCCTCCGCCGACATCGGCAAGCTTGCGCAGGATTTCGCGGAGCTCGAGTCCGAGGCGCGCGAGCGGCTCGTCGAGGACCGTGTTC
The DNA here is from genome assembly GCA_027307005.1 of Gemmatimonadota bacterium. Taxonomy (GTDB): domain Bacteria; phylum Gemmatimonadota; class Gemmatimonadetes; order Gemmatimonadales; family Gemmatimonadaceae; genus JADGGM01. Next base: position 3,068 of record DAHUXU010000198.1, on the reverse strand, counting down.
CGGAGGCCCGCCGCGCGACCGAGCGGGCGGCCGATTGCCGCTACAAGGGACAGGGCTACGAGCTTCGCGTCGCGGTCCCAGCCGGGAAGGTCACCTGCGATACAGTCGCGGCGATCGCGCACAATTTCCATGAGGCGCACGAGAAGGAGTTCGGCCGTGCGTTTGGCGACAACGACGTCGAGATCGACAACATCCGCGTCCTCGGCATTGGCCGCATTCCCGAACTCAGCTGGCCGAAGGTCAAATCGGGCGGGGCCGATCCCGAGGCCGCGTTCAAGTATGAGAAGGACGTCGTGTTTGGGTCGGGCAACAGACCCGTCTCGATGCCAACTCGAGTGTACGAGCGGTCGCAACTCAAGGCGGGCAATGTCATCGCCGGACCCGCGCTAGTCGAGCAGATGGATTCGACAGTCGTGATTGCGCCGGGCTGGGAGGCGAGCGTCGATACGTTCGGCGACATCATCATCAAATCGCAATCCAAGTAGTGCGCACGCAGAAAGCGAGACGCAAGATGAAGAGAGAGCAGAGATTTATCAAGGGAACGGACATTCCGCGCGTGGAGATTGATCCGGTGACCCTGCAGGTGCTGGGCGGCGCGTTCAAGACGCTCGCGCAGGAAATGGGCCTCGTGCTCTACCGGATGTCGTACTCGAGCATCATCCGCGAGTCGGAGGACCTCGGCGCCGGCATCGTCGATCCGCTTGGTCGTCAGATCTGCGAGAGCGAGAGCACGCCGATGCACACCGGCTCGGTGCCGAGCTACGTGAAGGGATTTCGCCGCCGCATCGAGCAGGAGCTCGGTGGGACGATCGACGAAGGCGACGTCATCCTCCACAACAACCCGTACTACGGCGCGACCCATTCGCCCGACGTGCACATCGCGGTGCCGATCTTTTACAAAGGGCGGCTGATCGCGTTCTCGGCGCTGCAGGCGCATTTGCTCGACATCGGCGCGCACACGCCGGGATTGTGCATTGACGCGCTCGACGTGTGGGCCGAAGCGCGCCTCTATACCGGCCTTAAGATCTACGAGAAGGGCAAAAGGAACGCGCAGCTCTGGCGGCATATCCTCGACAACGTTCGCACGCCGAGCATGAACGAAAGCGACATGGAGGCCATGGTCACCGCCGCGCAATTCGGACGCAAGCGCTTTCTCGATCTCGTCGATGAATACGGACTCGAGGTAATCCTGTCGGCTGCCGAGGACTGGATGGACTACGCAGAGCGCATGCTGCGCGCGCAGATCGCCAAGGTGCCCGACGGAAAATACTACGTGGAGTCGTGGCTCGACGACGACGGCAAGAACTGGGGCAAGCCGCTTAAGGTCGCCGTCACGACGACGATCGAGGGCGATCACGTGACTATCGACCTGACGGGGTCATCGCCCGAGGTGCCGACCGCCTACAACTCGCCGTTCGAGGGCTGCACGCGCACCGCGGCGAACTACATCGTGCGTACGGTGTTCCTCGACGAGGCGCAGCACGAGGAATACATACCGCAGAACGACGGCATGACGCGCGCGCTGACGCTGATCGCGCCCGAAGGGACAATCTTCAATCCCAGGTTCCCGCGCGCCTGCTTCACACGATTCCCGCAGATCAATCTGATGTCGGATTGCGTGCTCCGCTCGCTGATTCCGGTGATGCCTGAGCGCCTGTGCGCCGGGACGTCGGCGCACATCCACTTCGTCAGCTACAGCGGCTACATCCCGGAGGAGAAGCAATACTGGGTCTACCTCGAGGTCAACGAGGGCAGCTCCGGCGGCCGCTATGGCAAGGATGGCATGGACGCCGTCGACGCGCTCAACGCGAACACACGCAATGTGCCAATCGAGGAAACCGAATGGCATCATCCGCTTCGTGTCGAGCGCTACGAGCTGCGCCAGGACTATCGCGCGCCGGGCAAATGGTGCGGCGGGCTCGGCATTGTGCGTGAGACGCGCTACCTGACGGACGGCCAGTTTACTTGCGAAGGCGATCGGCATCTCGAGGCACCGCTCGGCTTCTTTGGCGGCGTCGACGGCAGGACCGGCGCCATCGTCAAGAACCCGGGCATGCCCGACGAGATTTCATGGCCGTCGAAGATATCGGGTGCGAGCGTCAGCAAGGGCGACGTGATCCGGATCGTGACGCCGAGCGGCGGCGGCTACTACTCGCCGTACGAGCGCGATCCGCAAGCGGTGCTTGACGACGTCCTCGATGGATATGCCGACATCGAGTCGGTTCGCGAAGCGTACGGCGTGGCGATCAATCGCGCTTCGATGACCATCGACACCGAGGAAACGAGCAAAATGCGCGCGGCCCGCAACAAGGCGGCGAAACGCGGCAAGCAACCGTCGTCGCGGCGCTCCAAGAACAAAGGGCCCACGGCCGATCGTGCTGCACAGGTGCCGCCGATGATGGTCGGCGCGGGAACGCGCGAGACCTAGCGTTGGAGCGATCACCAGGGTCGTTTGGTGCAAACGGCCCACCTGGCGAGAGCGGCGCGCGCGAGCGACGCGCTCGAGTGGAGCGTGGTATTGCCCTTCGCAGCGCGCCGGAGCGGGCTCGTTCCGCCGCAGTTATTCGATGACTTTGGACTGAAAGAAAATGGGACCACGGCGGCGTACCTGAGGCCGGCCGTCGAAGGCACCGGGACGGCGCCAACAAGTGCGACCTTCGTCGCGGTCGTCGTCGTCGTCGTGGTTGTCCCGGCGCTCAATGGCAAAGTCGTCAATGCCGCGACGATGTTCGGTACCGGTCCGGAGCTCGCGCAGGCGCCCATGGCAAAAAGAATCGTCGTGGACAATTGCAAGGTCGGCGTAGGCCCGAAATCGCTGCTCGCACTCCATGGGTCGACGCTGACGTTGCCGGCGCTCGGCATTCCCGCCGAGGCGATCGATGGGTGGAGCAGCAACCTGATCGTGCCGACGCACATCACGAGTCCCATAGCTTACGACGACCTCACGTGGACCACGGCAAGACTATGAACGGGGTGTCCGCGATACGGAAGATATCGCCGGGACGTCTCGACGTCCTCGCGGCGACGCCGAAGTCGACGGGAGACGGGGCGGGCGCGGGAATTCGCGT
>DAHUXU010000165.1 GCA_027307005.1 Gemmatimonadota bacterium | reverse complement strand
TGTTTCGCGAGTACACGCGGCGCGGACACACCATCCTCATGTCCACGCACACCCTCGAGATCGCCGAGGACGTGTGCGACCGCATCGCGATCATTCAGGGCGGACGCGTTCGGGCGTCGGGCACGGTGGGCGAGCTGATGGCGACCGCCGCCTCGTTAGGCCAGCACGACCTGGAGAGCTATTTCCTGCAGCTCACCGGCGAGCGTGCGGCGCGCGAGCTGGTCGAGGTGCTGGATGCCTGAGGCCGCGGCGAGCCCGGCGATCCCATCGCCGACGCTCGCGCACGTGCTGTCGCCCAAGCTGCGCACCGTGCGGAACCGGCAGCGTGCGACCGCATCGGCGCGCGGCACGGCCTGGCGATGGCTGCTGCTCGGCGTCATCGGCTCGGCATTCTGGGCCGGCATCATATTCGTGCTCGTGCGGCTGCTGCGGTACTTCAAGAACACGCCGGAAATCGGGGCGCTGCTGGCCGGCAAATTGTTAGGCCTGGTGTTCCTCAGCTTCTTCGCGATTCTGCTGATTTCGAACATCATCACGGCGTTGTCGAGCTTCTTTCTGGCGCGCGACCTGGACATGCTCGCCTCGGCGCCGGTGGATTGGCTGACGCTCTACGGTGCGAAGTTGCTCGAGACGCTCGTCCACTCGAGCTGGATGGTCGTGCTGATGGCGGTGCCGATCCTCGCCGCATACGGCTTCGTGTACGATGGCGGGGTGAGCTTCATCCTGCTTGCGTTAGGCACGATGCTGCCCTACCTGATCGTCCCGGCGGCGGTCGGCGCGGCGGTGACGCTGCTGCTCGTCAACATCTTCCCGGCGCGCCGCACCAAAGACCTGCTCAGCGTCGTCACGCTCATCGCGGTGGGCGCGCTGGTGGTGCTGTTCCGGCTCCTGCGCCCGGAGCAGCTCGCCCGGCCCGAAGGCCTGCGGTCGCTGGTGGATTTCATCGCGCTCCTGCGGACGCCGACGTCGCCCTTCCTGCCCAGCGACTGGGTGCAGCGCGCGATCATGACGGCGCTCACGGACCGGCTCGACGTCTTGCCGCTGTATCTGTTGTGGAGCACCGCGGCGGCCGCGGTCGTGCTCGGCGCAATGCTCCACCGGGCGCTCTACGCCGGCGGGTTTTCGAAGGCGCGGGAGAGCGCGCAACAGTGGGCGCGCACCGGCGTGCTGCCGCGCGTCGGCCGGCTGGCGCTCAAGCCGTTAGGCATCTTGCGGCGCGAGCTGGTGTGCAAGGAAGTGCGCGTCTTCTTACGCGACACCACCCAATGGTCGCAGCTCATTCTGCTCGCCGTGCTCGTCGTGGTGTACGTGTTCAACGTGAAGTTCCTGCCGCTGCGCGGACAGGGCATCGGCTTCCTGCTCGTGAACGTGGTGCCGTTTCTCAACCTGGGGTTGTCGGGCTTCGTGCTCGCGTCGATTGCGGCGCGGTTCATCTTCCCCTCGGTGAGCGTGGAGGGTCGCACGCTGTGGCTGCTCAAGTCGAGCCCGTTGCCGATGCGCGAGCTGCTGTGGTCCAAGTACTGGTGCGGCACGCTGCCCCTGCTCGGCTTGGCGCTGCTGATCGTCGGCGTGACCGATGCGCTGCTCCAGGTGAGCCCGTTCATCTTCGCGGTGTCCGTGTTCACGATCGCGTTCCTGACGTTCGCCGTCGCCGGCCTGGCGCTCGGGTTAGGCGCGATCTTCCCGCGCTACGAGTCGGAGAGCGCCGCGCAGATTCCGACCTCGTTCGGCGGCCTCGTGTTCATGCTGTCGTCGGCGGTGTTGATCGGCGCCGTAGTGCTGCTCGAGGCCCGGCCCGTCTACTCGTATCTGAGCCAGGAAGCGTTCGGCACGGTGGCCGATCCGACGGACATGGTCGTGGGCTTCTCGCTTGCGCTCGCGGTGTGCCTGGCGGGCACCTTCGTGCCGCTCTCGGTTGCGGTGCGGCGCCTCGAGCGGCTGGAGCTGTAAGCCGCAGTCCGTTAGGCCGCGAGCGTGGCGCCGCACGCCGGACAGAAGCGCGCGCCGGGTTCCGTGACCTCCGCCCCGCAGCGCGCGCACGCCCCCGCGAGAAACCGCCCGCACGCCGAGCAGTAAATCGCATCCGCTTCCGGCCGCGGACCGCACGTGGCGCACGCCTTCCGCGGCGCGCGGTACGCCAGAATCATCGCTTCGACCTCGGCGTCGCTGACGCCCGACGGCGCCGCGTCCTGCGCCCGGAGCGCGGCAAGCGCGTCGCGCGTGTACTCGGCTTTGAGCGCCGCGTAGTCGGAATCAGAGAGCTTCCCCGTTTCGCGGTCGAACTCGACTTCGCGCAGGGCGGCGATGGCATCGACCGGCGCGGGCGACGGCAATGCGTGCGGCGCGCCGGCGCCCGCGCGCGGCGCCACGAAGAGCGGCACGAGCACGAACGCGAGGGCGGCCAGGGCAAGCACCGTCCCCAGGACCAGCGCGATCATGCGTCGTCGCGCCGGACGAGCTGGTCGATGCGCGCGAGCTCGTCGGACGTCGCATTCACCGGCAGCTCGGTCACGCGCTCCGGCTCGGCCGCGGGATGCCGCCAACGCCGCAGCAGCGCGACCACCAGCGCGGTGCCGCCGCCTAACGCAACGAACGGCATGAACCAGCCGGCGAGGTTGAAGCCGTGTTTCTCCGGCTCCATGAGCACACGCTCGCCGTACACCTTCACGAACGCCGCGATGATCTCGGGTCCCGAATACCCGCCGGCGACCAGCGCCATCACGTCGCGGTGCATCGGCGGCGAGACCTGGCACGAGAAGTCGGTGGTGCGACAGGTGAAGATGTCCAGGTTGCATCCACACTGGCAGTGGATCTTGTGCTCCAGCGCGTCCCGTTGGACGTTGGTCATCGACGGGCCGGTGCCGCGCGACGGGAGCTCCACCTTGTGGTAGGCGTTCTCGTTCATCGGCACGTTGGCCGTGCCGGTGTTCATGCCCCGCATGGCCTGCTGGGCCGGCAGCGCGCGGGCGAGCGATGCCGTCGCGATGCCCGCGCCTAACGAAGCGAGAAACTGCCGCCGGGTCGGCATCAGGACACCGCCTCTGCCTCGGCGTGCACGAATCCCGGCGCCAACGGGGCCACGTACCCCGCCTGCGCCCGGCGCCGTTCGGCCTGCGGCCACATCACGATCAGTCCGCCCAACGCCATGATCATCCCGCCGTACCACACCCACCACACGAGCGGGTTGAACGTGATGCGCATCTCGGCCGTGTCCTCGCCGATCACGCCGGCGAGCACCGTGTACACGTCCTCGTGCGGCTTGTCGAGAATCCCGACTTCGGTCGCCGGCTCGAACGTGGGGTTGCCCTGGCTGTCGATGTACTGGCGCTTTTCGCTCTTGATCATGCCCACGAACTTGCCGTTGCGCCGCGCCTCGAGCAGCACCGCCGTCGTGTGCCGGTTGAGCTCATCGTAGTCGGACACGCCCTGGCTCACGAACGTCCAATGATCGCCGAAGCCGTCCACCGCCGAAAACGTTTGCCCGGCGCGCAGCGTGACGTCGAATTCCTTCTTGAACGCGAGACCGGCGAACGCGGCGAACAGCACCACCACACCGATGTGCACGATGTACCCGCCGTAGCGCCGGCGATTGCGCGCCACGAGACGGAAGAGCGCGATCACATAGGGCTCGCCGTACATCCGGTGCCGCGCCGATGTGCCCTTCTGGAAGTCCTGCAAACTCGTGGCGAGCACGAATCCGCCCAACGCATACGACATCACGGAGTAGTAGGCGCGCATGCCCCCGGCCAGCAGCGCCACACCCACGAGCACGCCGCAGATCACCGGCCCCGTGAACTGCCGGCGCAGATTCCTAACGGAAGCCCGCCGCCACGCGATCAGCGGTCCGATGCCGGTGAGCGCGAGCAAGCCGAGGCCGAGCGGGATGTTCACCGAATTGAAGAACGGGGGGCCGACGGTGATCTTCGTCCCGCACACCGCCTCGCTCAGAATCGGAAAGAGCGTCCCCCATAAAATCGAAAAGGCGATCCCACACAACAGCAGGTTGTTGAACAGGAACGTCGCCTCGCGGCTCACCATGCTCTCCAGCTCCGCCGTGGCGCGGAGATCCGACAACCGCGTCGACACGAGATACGCCGTCACCGCAATCGCAATGATCAGAAAGCCGAGGAACCAATAGCCCACTTCGGATTGCGAGAACGCGTGCACGCTCGAGATCACACCGCTGCGCGTGATGAACGTGCCGAGGATGGAGAGCAGGAACGCAGACACGACGAGCGTCACGTTCCATTTTCGAAGCATCCCGCGCTTTTCCTGCACCATGATCGAATGCAGGAAGGCCGTATTGATGAGCCACGGAAGGAACGACGCGTTCTCCACCGGATCCCACGCCCAGTAGCCGCCCCACCCGAGCTCGACGTACGCCCACCACATGCCGAGCACGATCCCGACCGTATTGAAAAACCACGAGAGCAGTACCCACCGCCTCACGGAGCTCAGCCATTCCGCGTCGAGACGGCGCGTGATCAGCGCCCCCACGGCGAACGCGAACGGAATCGCCGTCGCGATATAACCGAGATACAAGTTAGGCGGATGCGCCGCCATGCCTGGATTCTGCAGCTGCGGGTTGAGACCGCGGCCGTCGGGCGGAATCCAGTCGAGTCTCGCGTACGGATTGGCGCCGAAGCACAACACGAGAATGAAGAACAGCGCGATCGCCGAGAGCGTGGGCACCACCCACGGCATCAGCTCGCGATTGCTCTTTCGTGCCGTGTAGACGGCGATGGTGGCGTAGATGGACAGGATGAGCGCCCAGAACAGCAGCGATCCTTCCTGTCCTGCCCAGAACGCCGTGAACTTGTAGACGCTCGGCAGATTCGCGCTGGTGTAGGCCGCGACGAACTTGAACGAGAAGTCGGATGTGAGCAGCGCAGTCCACAGCCCGATGGACGCCAGCACGACGAATCCGCACATGGCGAACAGCGCGCGACGCGCGCTCGCAATCAGCTCCGCGCGGCGTGTATACGCGCCAGCAAATCCCGCCGTCGTCCCCCAGGCCGCCATGAGGAGCGCGACCCACAGCGACAGTTCACCGATGAGAATCACGTGCGGGCCGGCGCCGCACCGCCCGAGCGATAGCCCGGCGTCGCGCGGTATTTCGCAGGCGCATTCTCATACCGCGACGCGCACTTGGCGAGCACCGTTGTCGCGCGGAAGGTTCCGTCCTGCGCCAGACGCCCGTCCATGACGACGTCTACGCTGTCGGTGAACGTGTCCGGCGCGATGCCATGGAAGCTGACCGGATACGTCTTGTCGCCGTCGGTGACGCGGAACGTCATGTCGCGACCGCCGGGCGCGCGAATGACCGAGCCCGGCACCACGCGCGCACCGACCTTCACGCCGGTTCCGTAGAAGGACGGATCCTGTGCGACTTTGCTGGCCAGCTCGGTTGGCGTGAGGTAGTAGGTTCCGGTCTGCGCGATCGCGCTCGCCATCAAGTAGCCGGCGGTTCCGAGAATCAACGCGCCGCCTAACAGAAACTTCGTCCGCGGTTTCAACGCCATACGCTGCGCTTCCTGTGCAAACGCCCGCTCACGACCGGGCGACCCGCGAGCGTGCAGCCTCATCCCGCACGCGCGCCATGATGACCTCGAGCTCCCGTTCTGCCTGCGCCCGCTCCTCCGCGCTCCATACCGCGGTCCGCCGGCTCAGATCGCGAACGCGTTGGAGCATTTCGTTCACCAGCGACCGGAGCACCACATTCGTGCGACGCTCGGCCGTCTGCGACTCCACTGCACCGGTCGACTTGCTCGCGGCATCGGTCATCGGAACAGCTCCAAGCTGTGGCAAACGTCGGTCCGTCGTT
>DAHUXU010000155.1 GCA_027307005.1 Gemmatimonadota bacterium | reverse complement strand
AGTCGGCGCCGGCAACCGAGCCCATCATCCACCACAACGCGCCGCGAATCGTGTCCGCCGGGGCGTCGGCGAGCAGCACCATGATCGCCGCATTGGCGAACGCGCCGATCACCACGCCGGCCATGAGCAGCACGCGCGGATCGGCGCGGCCGCCGGCTGCCCGCGCGACACCGATGGCCGCGACGATGGCCGCCGCCGCGCCCGCGAACGCGCCTAACGGGAGCAGCACCGGGCTGCCGAGGCCAAGCGACACGACGATCACGGCGCCCACCGCCGCGCCGCCCGACACGCCGAGCAAGTAGGGCTCGGCCAGCGCGTTGCGCAAGGAACCTTGCAGCGCCCCGCCCGACATGCCGAGCGCCGCCCCCACGAGCACCGCCAGCGCGACGCGCGGCAGCCGCAGTGCGCGCACGATGGCCACGGTGTCCGGATCGCCGCGGCCCAACAGCGCCGCGCCGATGGCGTGCGCCGACAGCGGGACCGCTCCCCAGAACACCCCCGCCGCGGCGAGCACCACCAGCGCCACGCACGCCAGCGGCCAGAAGAGACGTCGCATCACGGAACGGCTCCGGGATGCAGCGCCCGCGCCAGCTCAACCGCCGCCTCGCCTAACCGCACCGACGGCCGGCCGACCAGCGACGTGTCGATCACCACGACGTGCCCGGCCCGCACCGCCGGCACCGCCTGCCACGCGGCGCTCGACCGGATCCGCGCCGCCCCCGTTGGGCCGGCGAGAATGAGATCGGGGTTGCGCCGCACGATGTCTTCCAGCGACACCGGCAGCGACGGCCGCGGATCGTCGCCGTACACGTTGCGCGCGCCGGCGATCTCCAGCAGCTCGGTCTGGAAGCTGCCGCCGCCCACCGTGATCACCGGTTCGTCCCAGATGTGCCAGAACACGGTCGGGTGCGCGAGCTTCGCGGTGGCCGCCCGCACGCGCGCCAACGTCCGATCCACCGTGTCCACGCAGGTCGCCGCGCGGGCGCTGTCGCCGGTGGCTCTGCCCAACAGAAACGCCGTGCGGCGGAAGTCCGCGATGCGGTCGGTGCGCAGCGCGATCACCGCCACCCCGGCCGCGCGCAGCTGCCTCGCCGCGGCGCGGTCATCGTTGCTCGCGTAGAGCACCACGAGGTCCGGATGCACACCGAGCACCGCTTCGACGTTGGGCCGGAGGCCGGCGCCCAAGTCGGGCACGAGACGCGCCGAATCCGGCCACAGATCCCAGTGCGTGCGTCCCACGAGACGCGGCCCCGCGCCGATGGCGAACAAGAGATCCGTGGTCGCGGGACTGAGCGACACGATCCGCGCCGGGTGCCCAACCGTGCCCGCGGCGACGGGATCGCCGAAGTCATCGGCGACCGCCGGCGCCGGGCGCGCGTCGCGCCGCGTGCACGCGCCCAACGCGGAGCACGCGAGTGCGGCGACGGCGAACCAGCGGACTAACGGAGCACGATGCACGATGGGCACCTCCCGCGGCGGAAAGTGCCCAGTGGAAAAACGCGGGAGCATCAGGAACTCGCGCGCATCGCCACCAGCCCTTCTTCCGAGGGTCTGATCGAGTGGCGCGGACGCGAGGCGTCTCCTGGCTTCGGGGCGCCGCGCTCGCCTTCCCAACCAAAGTCAGTGGCTCGAGAGCGCGGGAGTGATTCTCCCCGTTACAGTGGCGGGACCGCGCCGGAGTTGCACCGGCTTCCGGAACCCGCGACCGCTGTAGTTCAGTTGTCGATGAACAATCCTACGCGCGCGTGCGGCGCGCGTCAAGCGCACGCGCCAGCGATCGCTTGAGCGCATCGCGGCGCTGCTCGTACTCCGCGCGCGCATCGCTCGACGGCTCGGCCTGCTGCTCGAACTGCGCATCCAGCGACGCGATCTCGCGCGCCAATCGTTCGGCGTCGTCGTCCACCGGCACGTCCGCCGGATGCCCAACGATCGCGATCCGCGGCGCGCGGCGGCGCGCGAACACGAACGTCAACGCGCCGACCATCGCGACGCCCAGCGCGATGGCGAGGACCGCCAGATACCGCTGTTGATGCGACGGCGTGCCGCCCGTCGGGCTGTCCACCCGCAGCACCGCATCCGCCGGCTCGTTCTGCCCAACGTAGCGCGCGAACTTGCGCCCCTCGATCGCCACCGCGGCCTCGGCCTTGAGGTTGGGCGCGCTCACCGTGGCCCGCGGATCTTCGGTGAGCACCTCGAGCACGCTGACCGGTTTCGTCATCGGAATCGAGAGCGGAAAATCTCTGGCCGGCACGCGGTACGAAAACGAGAGCTGTTTGAGCCCCGGCGCGATCGGCGCCACCACCTCGACGCGTCCGCCGGCGTCGCGCACCGCGCGCGGCGAGATGGCGCTCTGCCCAACGGAGAATCCGACGGCGCCCGGCGGCAGCAGCGCCGTCCACGTCGGGTGCGCATTGTCGCGCGAGATCGCGGTGATCCCGCTGTCGTTCGTGATCTCGTACACCTCGACGATGTCGTGCGACCCGTCGACGTTCGGCGCCGACACGATCACGTGGCGCCCGCGAATGTTGAGCGGAAACGTCCGCGACGTCGTGTCGTACACGATGATCTCGGCGCTGTCGCCGGTGACGCGCGGCGTGAGAAGCGGCAGCGAGAAATACGCGATGCCGGCGTACGACGCCGACACGAAGTAGATCGCGTCGGCGCGTCCCGTGTGCCGGTACCGGAATTGGTACCTGCCGCCGGCCGCCGTGCGCATCGAGTCGATCGGGCCCGCCGTGTCGGATCCGACGCGGTGCAGGGTCACCCAGATGCCTGGCACACCGGAGACGGCGCTGGAATCAGTCGAGTCCGGGCGCACCACGCGTCCCTTGACCATGCGCGGCAGCGTGTCAGACGCACTGCTGGTATCCGGGCCTAACAAGCTCGTCGAGCCTTGCGCGCGTGCGGCCGCGGGCGCCGCGACGGCGGCGATGGCCAGCCCGACCGCCAGCGCGCGGCACAACCGGCCAAGAGAAAGGCGGCCGCTCAACGCGGCCGCCCTCGTGCGATGCGCCGTTCCGTTAGGCACCAGACGCGGCCGTCACAGGTTGAGTTTGCCGAAGTCCTCGGGACGCATCTTCTCCAGATACGCCTTGAGCTGCTCGGCCGACAGGTCGTGCTGCCCGTAGTCGGGCTCCGGGCCCGCGAACGACACGCCGCTCGCTTCGCCGGCGCTCGTCGTCTCGTCCGCATCTTCGACGGAAATCTCGGTGAGCAGCGATTCCTGCGCGAAAATCGGCGCTGCGAGCCGCAGCGCAATCGCAATGCTGTCCGATGGACGCGCGTCGATGTGGAACACATCGTCGCCGCGATGGAGATGCAGCTCCGCGTAGTACGTGTTCTCCTGCACCTTCGTGATCTGCACGCGCTGGAGCGACGCGCCCATGCCGAGGATCAGCCGCTTGCACAGGTCGTGTGTGAGCGGCCGCGGCGGCTTGATCTTCTGCATTTCCATCACGATCGACTCCGCCTCCGGCTGACCGATCCAGATCGGCAGAAGCCGCTCGCCTTCCTTTTCCTGAAGAATGACGACGTACGAGTTGGACACGCTATCGAGCCCGAGACGGGCCACCTTGACTTCAACCATGAGTGCCTCCCTGGAGGCGTCACGTACCCATGTCCCACGACGCCAGGTACTTCTTCTGCTCGTCCGTCAGCACGTCGATGTTCGCGCCGACCGCGGCGAGTTTG
>DAHUXU010000151.1 GCA_027307005.1 Gemmatimonadota bacterium | reverse complement strand
AAGAACGTCGTGTACGTGGCTTTGCGGCCGATCATATCGGAGAACGAGGCCCAGGCAAACCGCCCCGTCATGTTGGCGAGACTCAGTAGCGCCACGAAGCCGGCGGCCGCGGCCGGCCGGTTGCCCTTGAAGAAGATTTCCTGGATCATCGGCGACGCCTGGCCGATCACGCCGATGCCCGCGGTCACGTTGAGGCACAGCACCCACCACAGGAGCCAGAACTGCGGCGTCCGCATCGCCTCGTTCACTTCCACGTTGGCGGTCGTCACGAGCTTGGGCTGCGTCACGGGCGGCATCCACCCCGGCGGCCGCCATCCCTCGCGCGGCAGCCGGACCGTGAACACGCCGAACATCATGAAGATGAAGTACAGCACCGCCAGCGAGACGAACGTCGCCGCCACACCCTGCGACGTGTCCGTCCGAAAGTGCTTCATGAGCCCTACCGACAGCGGCGACGCGATCATCGCACCGCCGCCGAATCCCATGATCGCCATACCCGTCGCCATGCCCGGCCGATCCGGAAACCACTTGATGAGCGTCGACACCGGCGAGATGTACCCGATGCCGAGTCCGAATCCGCCCAACACGCCGTAGCCGAGCAGCAGAATCGGGAAGCTGTGCGTCTTGATGCCTAACGCACCAACCAGGAAGCCGCCGCTGAAGCAGCACGCGGCGGCGAACATCGCCCGCCGCGGGCCCACGCGCTCCAACCACTTGCCGAACAGCGCCGCCGACACGCCGAGGAACACGATCGCGATGCTGAACACCCAGCCGATCGTGCTCAGCTTCCATCCTTCCTGCTTGGACAACGGCAGGTTGAACACGCTGAACGCATACGCCTGGCCGATCGCCAGATGGATCGCCAGCGCAGCAGTGGGAATGCGCCACCGGTTGTAGCCGGCGTGCGCGATGGTCCGTTCTCGATCGAGGAAGGAGAACAAAGCCATGGACGAACCTCCAGGTGACCGCGAGGAACCTGCCACACCATGGAGCCGCACGGAACCCGTCGAAATGAGCCCCGCGTGCGAAACACTACAGCGCGCACTGCGCCGACGCCACTACCACCGGACCCACCGGCCGGTTAAGCTATGCACACGCCTGGCGCATGGCAGCCTCGCGGTCGCGTAGCTCAGCTGGTTAGAGCGCTGGTCTCACATACCAGAGGTCCGGGGTTCGAGTCCCTGCGCGACCACTCCCACCGTATCGGTACGCGCGTTCCGTTGCCTACCGTAACACCACGATCTCGGCCCGGCGCGCGGCGCGCGCCGCCCGTGCCCCGCTTCGCCGGTGACGTCGTCCCCGAAGCGTCACAACTAGACTCGCCTGCTCATCCGCCGTGCGATCGCAGGAACGCCGCGACCGCATCGAGCGCGCGAGCATCGGCGATGTCCGCGGCGGTGCGGCCGTGTGCGTCGCGCAGTGACGGATCCGCGCCGTGCGCGACGAGCAGCTGCGCCGCCTCGAGCGCCTTCCCCGCATCGTCCGGCAGATACATGAGCGGCGTCTCGCCGCTCGCGTTCGCGACGCGCGCCAGTCCCGGCTCTTCGCCTAACACCACGCGCAGCCGGTCCACGCGTCCGCTGTAGGCGAGCTCCCACACGTCCCGGCTCACCGCGCCCAACAGCTCGACCATCCGGCGCTGCTGCGCCCACGACGCAATGCCCAACGGAACGGCATGGTAGTGCTCTTCGCGCGCATCGACCGTTGCGCCGCGCGCCAACAACACCGCGGCGCTCCGGACGGCGCCGTGCGCGGCCGCGGCGTGCAGCGGTCGAGCGCCGCCCTCGCGCGGATGCTCCACGTCGGGCGACACACCCAGGTCGAGCAGCACCTGCACCACATCGGCGCGATCGTCGCGAAGCGCCGCGAACATGGGCCGCGGCTCGCGTCGGTACTCGGGATGCGAGGCGAACATCGCGGCAACGCGCTCGCGGTCGAGGCGAAACGCGGCATCCATGAGCGCGTCGATGTCGTCCATCGGCCCGCGCGTGGGCGCCGCGCCGTAGCGCACGAGCAAGTGCGCCATGTCGGTGAGGCCGCGCGCGATCGCCTGCTCGTATGCCGTCGCCTTCGCGTCGCGCACGGAACGCGTGCCCACCGGCGTGTCGGGGCCGGCGCCGTGCGACAACACCCATTCGGCGAGGCCGAGGAGATGGCGGTCGACCGCGGCATCGAGCAGGAAGCGCGCGCCGTGATACACGCGGGCATCGTGGCCCAGAGACGGCGCGCCGCGCATCGACAGCATCGGCCACGCCGGATCCGCCCAATCGGCCGACCGGCCGCGCCGCGCCGAGTACTCGGACATCAGATCGAGCAGCCAGACGATGTCGTCGCCTAACGACGTCCGCGACGCGTGGTCGGCGAAGACGTTGTACAACACCTGGCCGTCGAAGGGATCCGCGCCGTGCTCGAGCAGCAGCCGCGCCAGCGCCGGCGCCTCCGGATGCGTCGCCGCGGCCTCTTCGCCTCTGCCTAACACACACGCGAGCGCCGTATAGTGGATGTCGGCGTTGCCGCCCAGGTAGAAGGCGTTGGCATCGGCGCCGCGCTCCAGCAGCAGCCTCGCCACCTCCACGCCTGCCGCAGCGCTCCACGGCTCGGGCAGCCGCGCATCGCACACGTAAAGAATCGGTGGCCAGCGCCGCGGGCCGCTGATCGCTGTCGCAAGCTTGGGATCGTCGTCGAGCATCTGCGCCACGCGTTCGACGTCGCCGCACACGGCGGCGGTCAGGATATTGGCGTGCGCGACTTCCGGATGCCGCGCGAGCATCCGCCCCGCTGCGTGCATGGCCCGCGTCCGCGCAGCGCCTCCCGTGCGCCAATCGAGACACGCCGTCTCGAGGAACGCGGCGACGACGTCCGATCTGTCGTCAGCCCGCGCGGCCCGGGCCTGGGTGCGTGTCAGCTCCGCGAACAGCTCCGGGTGTCCATACGCCGCGGCGATATCGCCTAACGTGCGGCCGCCGCTGTCGGTGGCTCGCAGGTCCGCGCCGTGCGCGCGCAGCACGCGCGCGGCCGCCGCTGTGCCGGTCGCAACGGCGTACGCGATCGGCGTCCACCCGACGTCGATCCACGGATGCGCGTTCCGGTCGCCCGTCACATAGGGCCCGAACGGACGCTCCAACGCCGCCGGGTCCCGCGCCAGGATTTCCTCGATGCGCGCGGTGCGATCGAACGCGATGGCCTCGAAGATGTCGATCGGTCCCTCGAGAATCGCATCGCGCACCTCGAGATGCCCGGCGTGCATCGCCCAACCGGCCGGCGTGCCCCACCATTTGTCCTCGCGCGCCGCAACATCGGCCCCGTGACGCAGCAGCACTTGCACGGCGCCGAGGTTGCCCGCGAACGCTGCCGCGTGCAGCGGCGTGTAGCCATGGGTGTTGTCCACGGCGGTTCGCGAATCGTCTCGCACGTGCACGGATGCGCCGTGGCTCACGAGCGACGCCACGACTGCAGCCGACGACGACTCCGCGGCGCGCACGATGAGCCGGCCCCACCTGTTGCCCGGTCTGAGCGCATCCGGTTCCTGCGCGAGCAAGCGCTCGACGTCTCTCGGGCGATCGAGCGCGACCGCCGCCGGAAGCCGCAGCCGCGCGCCGCCGGCGATCAGCCGCTCAGCCATCGCTGTCTCTCCGCTCAACGCGGCCTGATCCAACGGCGTGAGCCCGGCATCGTCCTCAGCCTCGGTGTCGGCGCCGAGCTCGAGCAGCGCGTCCAACGACTCGCGCCGGCGCTGGACCACGGCGAGGTGCAGCGGGCGCCGGCGCCGATTGGCGGTGTCCATCACCCGGTCGCGTTCGCCTAACGATATGCCGACGATGCGCCGGATCGCCCCGGTCGCGCCCATCGCGACCGCCGAGAAAATCGTGTGGGCCGAGCCGTGCGCGAGCAGATACTCGGCCACCGCGAGCTGGCGCCGGTCGCCGAAGCAGGTGGCCCACCCGATCACGCCCAGGTCGTGGTAGTCGCCGGCGCCGATCGGATCGGCGCCGTGCGCGATCAACCGTTCCACGATACCGAGCCTCCGCCGCTCGGCCGCGAAATGCAGCGGCATCGCATTGTCGCCGTCATCGCGGATGTTCGGATCGGCGCCGTACGCCAGCAGCACGTCCACCACCGCCTCGCTGCCGGCGTTCACCGCGAAGTGCAGCGCGGTGCGCTTGCCGGTGTGCCCCGGCACTTCTGCGCGCTCGTCGACGACGTCGGGATGTGCGTCGAGCACTTCGCGGACACGAGCCGCATCGCCCCGCAACGCGGCCTCGAGCAACGATTGAACGATCGCGTCCCGCGGCGCGTGCAGGTGATCGCGGCGCCGCGACAACGCCGTTGTGAGCGCCGTCCACCCGTCGAAGCCGTACTCGCGGGCGAGGGCGAACTGCACGTCGCGCAGCGTTGCGTTAGGCGGAGCCGACGGATGCGCGCGCACGAAGCGCGCACGAGCATCGGGGTCGTTCGAGCGAAGCGCCGTCAACCACCGCTTCGCTTCCCTCTTGAGCGTCTCGAGGGAGCTCTGGGGCGTGAGTTTCCTGTCCATCGCGGCCTTCCTCCACGTGCGCGCCCGAAGTCCGCTGAGTACAGGCCCGGAAGAAGGTTCGCTGCGTACAGCCCAACCGGAGTGGGTGGGAGCAGAGCTCCCTTGCCGCGGACAGGAGGCGCCCCAGCGCGCGCTGACGCGAAGGTTGGCCGCTTCCGGGCCGGGCTGTCAAGCGCCAAGCGCACGACCAGGCGTCGGTCGAGCGCCGAGAGACGGCCTCCTATCTCGCGTGTTCGCGGTGTCGCGCTAAACGCGAATCAGGCCGCGCACGCCGCTGAACACCTGCGGCACGTCAACCTGCAGTTCTCGCGCAGAGCCAGGCGCACGGTAGCGAACCGCGCGACGCTCAATGCGCGGCTGCCCGTCACCGGCGTGCGATACCTCGATGGCGCGCTGCATTGGATCGACCACCCAATATTCGCCGACGCCGAGGGCCGAGTAGGCGCGCCGCTTGTAATCGCGATCGTACACAGCGGACGACGGACTCACCACCTCGACCGCGAGCAGCCATTCGCCGATATCTTTCCACGGCACGCCGAGCCCGTACTTGGCCGGATAGACCAGCGCGTCCGGAACCAAACTCGTGAAGGGCTCGAGGCGGATCTCGCCCGGCGCCGCGACGAACGCATGCTCCTCGGAGATGCCGTTCGAGAGCACCGAGATCAGGCGCGACGTGATGACCGCATGGACGCTGCTTGGCGCCGGGCTCACCAGGAGGAGTCCGTCCAGCAACTCGTAGCGCACGCCCGGATATTCGGGCAACTCGTCGAGGTGATCGACGGTGTAGCGCGGCAGCAAAGCGGGCATAGCCATACACTAATCTCCTCCCGAACCCGGATGCAACTCGGCATGCCGCACAATGCTGTTGCGCGTTGCGTCCCACGCTACCATTAGGAAGTTGCGCGCATCATTTCTACGCGATGCGCCCTCCGTCACCGCGCCCCATGCGCACGCTGGAGATCACGCGAGAAACGATGCGATCCTCGACTGTCGAGAATGTCGTGCTCTGCGCCGTCGCCGCGCTGGCCGCCTGCAACACCAACGGCGTGAGCGGGAACGGCGACTGCTCCGCATTGTCGCACCGACCGGCGATCACCGTCACGGTGAAAGCCGCCGTTGGTCCGCCGCTCACGGCGACCGCGACCGGCGTGGTGCGTGATGGCGACTACGCGGATTCGCTGCGGCCGTCAGCGGCGTCCATCGACGGGATTCAGCAGCTCAGCGCGGCGGAGAACCGTCCCGGTACGTACGACGTGTTCGTCGCCGATTCCGGGTATCAAACCTTCGAGCAGGACAGCGTCGTCGTCGGCTCGTCGTCCTGCGGCATCGGCCAGACGCGCTTTGTGTCGGCCGAGCTCGAGCCGTTGCCCTGAACGCGGGGTCGGCCCCCGATCGTTAGGCGCCAGCGCGCCGCACTGCACCGCGGTCGCCCGCATACTGTTTTCCGCATGCCGAGCACGCGACGTGCGCACCGGATGGGTCCGCGCGAAGATCGAGCCGCTCGCCGCACTCGCACATCCATCCCACCACCCGCGCCGGGACGCCGGTGACGAGCGCGTAGGCGGGCACCGAGTGCGTCACCACGGCCCCGGCGCCGACGAACGCGTACTCGCCGACCTCGTGCCCGCAGACGATGGTGGCGTTAGCGCCGATCGATGCCCCGCGCCTCACGATCGTGTCGCGATACTCGTGCTTGCGCGACACGTGGCTGCGCGGGTTCAGCACGTTGGTGAACACCATCGAGGGGCCGAGAAACACGTCGTCCTCGCAGCGCACGCCCTCGTACAGGCTCACGTTGTTCTGGACTTTGACGTTTCGGCCTAACGTCACCCTCGGCATGACCACGACGTTCTGGCCCAGGCTGCACTGCTCGCCGATCACGGCGCCCGCCATCACGTGG
>DAHUXU010000161.1 GCA_027307005.1 Gemmatimonadota bacterium | reverse complement strand
TTGTTCGAGAGCTGCTGGACCAGCTGCGGCACCGTCACGCCGAACGCGGCGAGCCGGTTCGGGTTGATCTGTACCTGGTACTGCATGGTCTCGCCGCCGAGCGGCGAGTCGTCGGCGACGCCGTTGACCGACTTGTAGGCTTTGGTGATGACCCAGTCGTTGATGTTCTTGAGCTCCATCGCCGACCGGTCATTGCTCTCGAGCACGTAGCGATAGACGAGGCCGGACGGCGACGAGAGGGGCGCCATGCTGGGCGTCACGCCTTCGGGCAGGCTGAGATCACTGAAGCGTTCGAAGGCCTGCTGGCGGGCGAAATAGTCATCGGTGTTGTCCTCGAACGTTAGGCGAACGTCGGACAGGCCGTACAACGAGATCGATCTGACGATGCGGAGTCGCGGCAGGCCGTTCATCTCGATCTCGATCGGCACCGTGATCAGGCGCTCGACCTCCTCCGACGCGTGGCCGGGCCACTGGGTGATGATCTCGACCTGGGTGGGCGAGAGGTCGGGATACGCGTCCACGGGCAGGCGACGGAACGACCAGATGCCGGCGCCAACGAGGAGCGCGGCCAGCAGTGAGATGAGAAATCGTTGTGAGAGGGAACCCGCAACGACGGTATTGATCACCGACCGCGGCGCGCCATCCGCCTCGTGGGATGGCGGCGCGGCCTGCTCGGGATGGGCGCTCATTGGCTCTGCGCGAACTGGAGGAAGAGCCCGCCCTGCGACACGACCTTCTCCGCGGGCTGGAGGCCGGCGGCGATCTGGTATTGGTCGGCGAGGCGTTCGCCTAACGTGACCGATCGCCGTTCGAAGGCGCCGTTCGCGTCCTGCACGTACACGAACGGGTTGTTGTCTTCATCGCGCAGCACGGCGGCGATCGGGACGAGCAGCCCCGTGTGTTCGTGGTGGGAATGCACCGTGACGCGCACGTACATCCCTTTCTTGAGCAGCCGCGCGGGATTGGGGACGACGACGCGGGCGGCGGTGGCCTTGGTGGTGCTGTCGACCTCGGCGGCGATGTTGTCGACGGCGCCGTGGAACACGGTGGTCGATGCGTTCGAGACGACGTCGGCCTCATCGCCTAACCGAACGTCCGAGAGGTCCGACTCGAAGACGTTGGTCATCACCCACATGCGCGACAGATCCGCCACCGTGAAGCACGGCGTGCTGCCGGCCTGGAGGAGCTGGCCCGGGGTGACGAGTCGTTCGACGACGGTCCCGGCGAGCGGCGCGCGGATGGCGCCCTGCACGTTCGCGACGGGCCGATTCTCTTGCAGGGCCTGGATCGTGGAGTCCTCGACGCCGATCGAGCGGAGCTGCTCGAGGGCGGCGTCGCGATCGGCGGCGGCGGTCACGGCGTCGGTTTGCGCCTGCTCCATGTCGCGACGCGCGATCGCATCGTTCTTGAACAGCTGCACGTCGAGGTCGGCGATGTGCTGGAGATTGCGCGCGGTTGCCGCGGCCTTCCGATAGTTGGAGACGGCCGCCGCGTAGTCCGGCGACGACACATAGGCCAACGCCTGCCCGCGCCGCACGACGTCGCCGGGCTGCACGAGAATGCGCGTCACCGGTCCGGAGATGGGCGCCAGCACCTCTGTCGACTGGTCGCCGTCGAACGCGACCGTGCCCGTGGCGTAGACAAGCGGCGTGTACCGGGTCGGCGCCACCGTGGTGATGGCGATGCGTTCCCGTTGGGCAGGCGGCAGCACCAGCTCGCAGGCCTTTGCCGCCGGCGTGGCGCCGTAGCCGGGGGCGCGCGCCTCGGGTGGCGGCGGCGCGTCCTTCGAGCATGCAGCAGGCGCGGCGGCGGCGAACACGGCGGCGCCTAGCGTTAGGCAGGCGCGGGATCGGATGGGCGATCGCAGGTCAATCATGCGGAACTCCGGATGGTGCGGTCGCGAGCGGCGCGCCGACGGCGAGCTCGAGCTGCGCGATGGCATCGTTCACGGCGCCGAGGGCGTCGGTGTATTGCGTCTGCGCATCGAGAAAATCGCGTTCGGCATCGAGCACCTCGAGCGCGGATGAGCCGCCGAGTTTGTAGCTGTTGAACGCGATCGTATAGGCTTGTTGGGCTTCGGGGACGAGCTCGTCGTGCAGGTACTGCGCTTGTTGCAAGGCCGTCGCAGCGCCCGCGTACGCGACGCGCACTTCCTGGTTCACCTGCGCCGCGAGATCGCGATTGGTAGCCGCGAGCTCCTTTTCATGGTGCGCGGCCTCCGAGACCTCGCCGCCGGTGTGCTGCCAGAAAAACAGCGGAAAGCCGATGCCGATGCCGGTGTCGTAGGTGGCCGGCGTGCCAACGACGTTGAGCCGTGTGACGCCGAGGCTGATGTCCGGCAGCCAGAATTCCTTGGCCAGCGTGGTCGCGGCGCTCGCACCGGCGCGCTGCGCGGCCAGACTGCGCAGCTCGGGGCGAAGCGCCTCGGCGCGCCGCTCGAGCGAGTCGAGTGCCGGCAGCGGCGGGGGAATCTCGAGCGAATCAGCGGGACGGATGTTCGCGCCTAACAGACGACCCATGAGCCGGTTGATCGACGCTTTCGCATTCGCCACATCGCGCTGGCCGGCGATGAGATTGTTCTGTGCCTGTGCGACGTCGACCTTGGCTTTGATGACGTCGAGCTTCGGACTCGTGCCGCCCTCGAAGCGCGCTTCGGTGCGCGTCAGGAAATCCTGCGCCAACTGCTTGGCCTGCTGGAAATCGTCCAGGTGCCGGAGCGCGACGAGGAGCGAGTCATACGTCTGCGACGTCTCGGACGCGAGCTGTTGCCGAAGCTGCAGGTATGACAACTCGGCCGTGTGGACATCGGCGCCGGCGACTTTGCCGCGAAGCCGGATGCGGTCGGGGAATGGTACCGTGAGGTTGAGCGCGTAATCGTGTTCCGTGGCCGTCGAAGGCGTGAGCGCGCCGTTCTGCCCAACGATCGTTGCCGAGAGCGACGGGTCGGGGATCGCAACTGCTTCGGTGACGCGGGCGCGCGCCTGCTCCGTTTGTTCGCGGGCCGCGATGAGCGTCGGATTGTGCGCGAGGACGGAGTCGATGGCTTGCCGGCGCGTGATCACCAGCGTTGGGCCGCTGTCCGTGAACAGGGCCGGCGGCGGATGCGTGGCCTCGCCGCGGATGCGGTTCATCTCGCGCGCGATGCGGGCAGAATCAGCGGCGCTTGCGCTGTCGTCTCGGGCGGCGGAATCCGACCGGGTGCGGGGCACGGGTTGTTGAGCGTGCACCGCGACCGCCGACGCCAACGTCAGCGTTCCAACGATCTTCCCAACGTGCATGTGACTTCCTCGTCCTGGTGTGACCGGAGGCCGGCGGCGGCCGGTCCGGAACGCTCAGGCACGCGGCACGCGAGAGCACGAGGCTCCGGCGGCCGGCGGCCGTGTCACCCGTTAGGCGGGGTTGGCGCCGGCGCGCGCGGCCCCGGGGGCCGCGGCACACCGGCGTCCCGCTAACGGGACGCGACGACGAAGAGTGGTGGGGCTCGCGGAGCGTGCGGATCGACGCGCCGCGCACGGGGAGCGTCGATGGCCCGCGCGACGCGCAGCGGGTCGGCATGCTGGACGAGCGGCCGGGGACGATCGACGCGCGCCGGCAATGTATTCGCGCCGATCTGCAGCGCGAGACACGCCGGACAGTCGTTGGGATTGTGGCTGTGATGCAGGTGGATGCCTGCATCCTCCACGTGCGCGGCCGCACTGTGCGACGCCAACGCTTCGGCGCTCGGCGCAATGCCGACGGCGACGACCTGTGCGATGAGCACGAGCAGGCCGACGACGCGCGACAGCTGCGAGCGGCGCGAGCGGAAGGTGGCGAACACACCTGTCATACGCACAAAGTAGCGGCGGCGCTGGTGGGTGTCACGCGCAGGTCACCAAACGAATGGCGGGGGGTTCACGGCTGCGGCTTGAGGATGTCGAGCGGATCCACCGGTTTTCCCTGGGGCCGCATCTCGAAATGCAGATGGGGGCCGAGGTCGGGGTCGGTGGATCCGACGTAGCCAATGACATCGCCTCTGCCGACGACGTCGCCCTTCTTCACTGTGACTTTTTCGAGCGACCCGTAGACGGAGTAGTCGCCGCCGGGATGCTCGATGATGACCGTGAGGCCGTAGGTGCCGAACGGCTCGGCGACGCGCACTTTCCCGGCGGCAACCGCGTGCACCTCGGCGCCCTCGGCGGCTTTGATGCCGATGCCGGTCCAGCGCACGGTGGTGTTGTTCGGGTTGACGACGCGGCCGAAGGTGTAGAGGAGCGTTCCGTCGACGGGCCAGTCGAGGCGGTTGGCGCCGCTGAACACGCCCGCCGAGCGCGGTGCGTTAGGCGACGCCCGCTCGGCGCGCAGGCGGGCCGCCTCGAGCGACGCGATGACGCTGGTGAGGCGTCCCTCGTCGCTGGCGAGCTGTTGGATGCGGCGGTCGGTGAGGCGAGCGTTCCGTTGGGCATCGCGCAGGCTCGCCGCCTGTTGGGACTGCAGGTCGCGCAGGTGCTGCTCTTCGTCCGCCTTCTCCTGGCGGTTTTCCTCCATGTCGCTCTGGAACCGGACGAGGTTGCCGCGCTGGCGGTCGATCTGGTTGCGGAGGTCTTCGACGCGGTGCACGAGCACGCGGTCGCGGAGGGCGATGAGATGCAGGTACTTGTAGCGGGCGATGAGATCGCCGAAGCTGTTGGCGGAGAGCATCACTTCGAGCGAGAAGAGCGGTCCGCGCTTGTAGATGTCGACCAGCCGCCGCTGGAGGATGACGCGCTTGACGGTGAGCTCGTCCTGCGCGTCGACGAGATCGGAGGTGGTGCTCGCGACCTCGGCGTTGATCGCGTCCAGTTGGGCATCGAGCGAGCGCACGACACTGGCGGTCATGTCGGCTTCGCGGTTGAGATTGTCGACTTCCTCGGAGAGGTCGTGCACGGTGTTCTGCAGCGACTGGCGGCGCTGCTCGAGGCGCTCGCGCTCGGCGCGCAGGGAGTCGAGCTTGGCGCGCTCTGCTTTGAGCCGGGCTTCGGGGCTGGATTGTTGGGCGGCGGCGGACCGCGACGGGGCGGGGACGGGGCGGGCGCCGGCCGCGGCGACCACCAGCGCGAGCACGGCGGCGGGCCGCACGATTCGCGGAAGGCGGACACGGCAGGACACCTCCGGACAACGCCGGACCAAGCCGTTAGACATCCCGCAAGTGGCGTCCCACCGACATCGCGCTGCCGAGGAGCCCGATGACGCCGCCGGCCAGCACGCCTACCGCCGCCGAGCCGGTCTTGAAGAACGCGCTGGAGATGCCTAACGTTTGGTCGACGAGCCGGTAGGCCACCCAGGCCAGCGCCAGGGCGAGCAGGCCGCCGACGACGCCCTTGGCGAATCCGTCGACGAGGAACGGCCGCCGCACGAACGCGTCGGTGGCGCCGACGAGCCGCATGATCGAAATCTCGCGCGCCCGCGCGAGCACGGTCATCCGAATGGTGGACCCGATGATGATGATGGCGACACCGGCGAACGCAATGCCTAACACGAGGCCGGTGGCGCCGGCAATGGTGCGGATGTTGTACAACTTCTGCACCCATTCCTCGCAGTAGCGCACGTCGTCGACGAACGAGTACGTCTTCACGCGCTCGGCGACCTCGCGCACGGTGGCGGGATCGCGGTATCCGGGCTTGAGCCGGATCTCGAGCGACGCCGGCAGCACCGCCGCGTCGAACACATCCTGGAACTCGCCCATCTCCTTGCGCGCGCGCGCGAGCGCTTGCTCGGGCGTGATGATGTCGACGTGCGCGACTTCCGGAAACGCGGCGATGTCGCCGACGGCCGCGGAGACGGCTTCGATGGGCGCGCCGTCGGCAAGGAACGCGCGAATCTCCACGCGCTCTTCGACGTGCTTGAGCGCTTCGCTCACGTTGAGCGCCACGAGGCCGAACAGGCCGAACGCGAACAGGCTGAACGCGATGGTGAGGACGCTGAGCACGCTCAGCAGCGGCGCCCGCTTCAGGCCTAACGAGACTTCGCGAAGCGTGAGGCGCATCAGACGGCGGGCGGAGCGGGCTGCTCGGCCGCGGCACGCTCGGCGGAGTCGAAGACGATCTGGCCGCGGGTGACCTCGATCACGCGATACTCCGAGCGCCGAACCAGCTCGAGGTTGTGCGAGGCCATGAGCACGGCCGTGCCCGACGCATTGATGTCGCGCAGCAGTTGGAAGATGCCGCGCGTGGCGCGCTCATCGAGGTTGCCCGTGGGCTCGTCGGCGATGAGCAGCACCGGGTCGTTGACGAGCGCGCGCGCGATCGCAACGCGTTGCTGCTCGCCGCCCGACAGCTCGCGCGGGAAGCTCGTGCCCTTGGAGGCGAGCCCGACCTGCGTGAGCAGGCGTCCGACCTTGGCCGGTATGGCATCGCGCGCCGTCCCGGTGACCTCGAGCGCGAAGGCGATGTTCTGTTCGGCGGTGCGATCCTCGAGCAGACGAAAATCCTGGAAGACGATGCCCAACCGGCGGCGCAGCTTCGGGATTTCGCGCCGCTTCACGTCGCTCGACCGAATGCCGCCCACGCGAACTTCTCCCGACGTGGGGCGCTCCTCCATGTACACCAGCTTGAGGATGGTCGATTTGCCGGCGCCGCTGGGGCCGGTGAGAAACGCGAATTCGCCCTTGGCGACGGTGAACGACGCGTTGTTGAGGGCGACGCCGCTGCGGGGATATTCCTTTGTGACGTGCGAGAAGCGAATCACTGGCTGGCTACTGGAAGCTGGGACTGGAGTGGCGGCAGGCCGACGCTCGATGCGAGCGACCATGGTCGAGGTCGCTCGGCTCGCTGGCGGAGCCGCCTTCCAGTCCAATGACTACAGACCCTCGTCATCCGTTACGTCATCATTTCAACGCCTGGGCAACGTCGGCGATGAGGTCGTCGGCGTCTTCGATGCCCACGCTGATGCGGACGAAGCCATCGGGGATACCGATCGCGGCTCGCTCGGCGGGCGTCATCGAGGCGTGCGACGTGAATCGCGGCTCCGAGACGAGCGTGTCGACGCCTCCCAGACTCGGAGCGTGCGTCATGACCCGCAGACGGCTGATGAAGCGCTCGGCTGCATCGCCGCCACCCGCGAGCTCGACGGCCATCATACCGCCGAATCCGTCCAGGGTTGCACGCGCGACCTCATGATCCGGGTGCGACGGCAGGCCGGGGTAGTGCACGCGGGCGAACTCGGACCGCTCGACGCACCACTGCGCGAGGCGCATCGCGTTCTCGTTGTGCCGGCGGAGTCTGACGTCGATGGTCTTGAGGCCGCGCTCGAGCAGCCATGCCGCGAACGGATCCGGCGCCTGTCCCCAGACCATCATCTTCTGCCGCACTTCCTCGATGTACGAGGCGGTGCCTAACACGGCGCCGGCGAGGACGTCGTGGTGGCCGTTCAAGTACTTGGTCGCCGAGTGAATGACGACGTCCGCGCCGTGCTCGAGGGGCCGGAAGTTGACGGGCGACGCGAAGGTCGAGTCGACGACTAACGCAAGGCCCATCTCCTGCGTGAGGTAGCTGATCGGGCGCAGGTCGATGACGCGACACGACGGATTGACGGGCGTCTCGACGAAAATCGCGCGCGTGTGTTTGCGCACGCGCTTGCGCCAGACGCGGGTTTCCATTGGATCGACGAGCGTGACCTGAATGCCCATCGCCTCGAATTCACGCGTGAACAGCCGGTGGGTGCCGCCGTAAATCCATTCGCTCGCGAGCAGGTGATCGCCGGGGCGCAACAGCGCGAGCATCGCGCACGTGGTGGCGCCCATTCCGCTCGAGAGCAGGAGCGACGCTTCCGCGCCTTCCAACATCGCGAGGCGCTTGTGCAGCAATTCGCTGTTCGGGTTGTTGCCGTAGCGCGGATAGCGCAGGCCCTCCTCGGTTCCAACTTCCTGAACGAAGTTGACCGATTGGTAGAGCGGAGTGACGACAGGCGTATCCGTGTCGTGCGTGTCGCGGCCGCCGTGGACGGCGACCGTCGAGAATCCCTGCCGGCGTCGGCGAGGCATCATACTGGCTCCCGTGTCACGCGAGCATTCCGCGCCGCGGCGGGCTGTCGGTGTCCACCTTCACGATGGTGATTATCTCCGAGGGTGAGGCGCCTGCGATGTCGCGCAGCACCACGTCGCCGCGCGGCAGGTCATCATCATAGTGCAGTGTTGCCAGCTCGTGGCGTCGGGGGCCGTGCACCCACACCAATTCTCCATCCATCAGAAGTCGCCGGCGCGCGTCATCCGGATTCATCCAGATGGCCGCGCCGCGCTCTGCATCTCCGGTTTTCGTCGCGACGAGACGCAGCACGCGCAGCGGCGCATTGGTGCGCTCGCTCACGCCATGCCGCCTACTACCATGTAGCCTTCCTCGAGCCGCATGACGAGCCGCCGGCGACACAGCGTGTCCAACACTTCACCGACCTGCTCGACTTCGATTCCGGTTTCGCGAGCGAGGTCGGCGGGTACGGCGCGGCCGAGCCGGCACATCGCTTCCCATGCGCGGCGCTCGCGATCACCCACGGTTCCCACGAGCATCGTCGAACCTCCAGTTGACTGCGCAACGATCGCGAGACCGTGACGGTCGAGCACGGTTTCGATCGCGTCGAGGTGCGATTCGCTGACGCCGCGGAACAGAAAATAGGCTTCGCGGAGCGGCAGATCATCGGCGACCGCTGCGGCACTCCGCATCAGCAGCTTGGCGACGATCTCATCGGCGCACGAATAGTCGAGCAGGCCGACGTACGAAAAATCGATGACGGTGAGCGTATGATCGCCGAGCTCGGCGAGCTGTTTTTCGATCCCATCGCGTACCGCAGCCCCGGTTGGGCGGGTGACGAGGTCGGTGTAGAGGTCGCAGACGGTGCGACGCAATACCGAGCTGAGGTCGATGTGGTTGATCACCTGTCGGCGATCCGCTCCGGGATGGTGATTTGCATTTGCGCTCCCGGAAAGTATGGGAGCTTCTCCTCCAA
>DAHUXU010000142.1 GCA_027307005.1 Gemmatimonadota bacterium | reverse complement strand
TGCGCCGGCGCGCATGCCTAACTTCCGGATCTGACCTGGACGCGATAGCTGCCCGGATTCGGCGCCGGCGTCGCGCTCCAGCCCACGGCGATGGTGTAAGCGCCCGGCTGGAGGGTCGCGGTGATCCTCGAGCAGTAGTTGCCCGGGAACGTCATCGCCGGGTCGCTGAAGTACGAGTCGTTGTCGTTCGTGGCGACGGTGGCGCCGCTGTGGTCTGTCAGCGTGAGGACGGTATTGAGCTCGAGCGCCAGGCCGCAGGCGCCCAGCACGCCGGACGTCTCGACCGTGTACTGCCCGGCCGTCGGAATGAGCACACGATAGTAGTCGGTCTGTGCGGACGCATCGATGGAGCCGGCGATCCAGCTGTCGACGAAGATCTGCTGCGCGTGGGCCGGGTCTCCGTTAGGCGAGTGCTCGACCGGGGCGCCGATCGTGACCGCCGCGCTGGCCACGTGCGCGCTGTCGACGGCAATCGCTTCGGGCTGCGCCCCGCCCGCCCAACCGAACCGACGGCCCGGGAACCCGATCACGCCATCGCCGTTTTCATCCTGGCCGGCAACCACGTAGTACGACCCGGCCGGCAGCCGCGTGAGCGCGAACGATCCGTCGGGCGCCGCGTGCGTCGATGCCTCCACCGCGCCGGTGTTGACGTCGATCGCGCGCACCGACGAAGCGGTCGCGGGCTGGTGTCCCGTGACCGCGGCGTAGGCATCGATCAATCCCATGCCGTAGCGATCGTCGGGTCCCACGGGACCGAGGTCGACCGCGCTGCCGAGGAGCCGGGCGCGTAAGGCAGCGCCCGACATGCCGGGGTTGGCGGCCAGCACGAGCGCCGCCACACCCGACACGTGCGCGGCGGCCATCGACGTGCCCGTATAGAACGCGTAGCTCGGCGCGCCGCTCGAGAAGTCCCAGGTGGTGGACAACACGCCGCTGGTGCCGCCGGTGTACGGGTTGGCGAGGTCGTCGAAGCGAACATCGCCGCCGGGCGCCACGAGCGACACATCGCCGCCGCTCGCGGTGTAGCTGGCCAGATTGGCGTCCGGGCCTAACGCAGCGACCGCGATGACGCCCGGGTACGCCGCCGGATACGACGGCTCGGCGGTGGGCGCGTTGCCGGAGGCCGCGACGACGATCGAGCCGGCGGCAATCGCGGCCGCGACGGCGCGCGCGAGGCCGCTGTCGGCGGTGGGGCCGCCCAGGCTCATGTTGATGATCGGCGCGCGGTGCGGCGCGCGCACCACCGCGCCGTTGGCGCCGGCGGCGGGCAGTCCGGCGGCATAGAGCACCGCCTGCGCGATGTCGAAGAAGTAGCCGCTGCCGTCGATGCCTAACGCACGCACCGGGCGGATGGTCACCTGCCACGCCACCCCGCTCACGACACCGAACGGGTTGCCGCCCGCGCCGATGGTACCGGCGACGTGCAAGCCGTGGTTCGCGCCGTTGTCCACGCGCCAGCAACCCGAGCCGTCGTCGAAGCTGACCGACAGCGGCATCGTCGCGTCCGGATCCGGCCCGCGGTCGCCATCGTCATCGAAGTTCGAGAACGTGCCGCCGCCGCACAGCGGCTGCGGTCCCACGTTCGCCGAGTCGTTCTGCACGAAGTCGTAGCCGCCGGCCATGTCGAGGTTCGCGGCGATGTCCGGGTGCTGATTGATGCCGTCGTCGATCACGGCGACCACGACAGACGACTGGCCCGTCTCCTCGCGCCACGCGCGCGGCGCATCGATGAGGTTGTAGTTCCAGAGTTGGGCATCCATGCCCTGCGTGGCCGGGAACGCGAGCGAGCTCGCACCCGGCGCTTGCAGCGCGCGCGCTCGTCCATGCCCGCGCGGCGGCGTGAAGGCCGCTTTGACGATCGGGCCGCGGCTCAACAGTCCGTCGATGTTCACCGATGCGACCGCCGGATCGGCACGGAGTGCGCGCATCACCGAATCGCGATCGGACGCCGCGTGCACGCGGATCCTGGCGACGGCAATGGCCGGCGACACCGCCATGACGTCGAATCGCGCCGCCGCCGGCATCGCCGTTAGGCGAGAGCGAATCGACGCTGCGATGACTCGCGCGCGGTCGAGACCGAGCGTCGCGATGGCGCCGGCCCCCAGCGCACCGACGGCGGACGCGCGGTAGGCGACGTCGACTTGCAGTCCCCGGGTCGGGCGCGGTGTCGCCGATGGCAATATCAGCGGAGGCGAGAGCGCGCGGCGTGCGAGCGCCGGAAATCGCGCACTGCCGGGTGCAATCGCGACCTGCCCAACGATGGTCGGACCGGTGCTCACCACGAACACCGCCGCGGCGCCGGCGACGCTGGCGCTCGTCGCGCTCACGGTCGTCACGCCGGGCGACTGGCCCATGGTGAAACTCGTCGAGGCATTCCCCGATGCGTCGGTGCTAACGGTGGCCGGCGCGAGCGCGCCGGCGCCGGACGTGACCGCGAACGTCACCGACACGCCGGACGCAGGCCTGCCGCTGCCCGTCGCAACGTGGGCAACCAGCGGCTGCGCGAGCGGCTGTCCGAGATCCGCCGTCTGGCCTCCGCCCGACGCCGCGACGATCTTGACCGGAGTCGACGTACTCGGCGCCTCCGTTCCACCACATGCGCAGAGTGCGAACAGCGCGTACACGCGTGTCCCGTCGCGGAGCAGCCGATGCATCGACATGTGCAGCACCAAAGGTGGCAAGACAGCCGGTTGGGCACGCTGTGGTGCCGGGCCCGTACGGGGCCCTACATTGGGGCCGACACGGCTCGGGAGGCAAGGGTTTGACGCCACAGGTGTGGGGATTTGTCGCCGGCGCACTGCACATCGGGCTCGCGCTGGCCGTGTCGGCGCACATCGTGCTCTACAAGACCGACGTCCGATCCGCGATCGGATGGATCGGACTCGTCTGGCTGACGCCCATCGTGGGGTCCGGCCTGTACGTGTTGTTCGGCATCAATCGTATTCGCCGGCGCGCCGGCCGCGTGCGCGGGCGGCGGTCCACATACACCGAGGAGCTGCGCGCCGAAGCGCCCGAGCCGGTGTCGCCGCCGGCCGATGTCCCGGCCTCGTTAGGCGCGCTGGCGACGCTCGTGCGGCGGGTCACCCGGTGGCCGCTCACCGCCGGCAACACCATCGACGCAGTGTGCAACGGCGACGAGGGCTACCCGGCCATGCTCGAGGCAATCGACGGCGCCACGCGGAGCGTCGCACTCGCCACGTACATCTTCGATCGCGGCCGCGCCGGCGCCGAGTTCGTCGCCGCGCTCGAGCGCGCGGTGACACGGGGATGTCAGGTGCGCGTGCTCATCGATGGTGTCGGCGCACGCTACAGCCATCCGCCCATCGTCGATGAGCTGCGCCATCGCCGCGTGCCCGTGGCGCGCTTCGTCCCCTCGCGCGTGCCGTTTCCACATCCCTACATGAACCTGCGCAATCACCGCAAGCTGTTGATCGTCGATGGCGTCATCGGCTTCTGCGGTGGCCTCAACATTCGGGATGCATGCGTGCTCGCGTACGGATTGCCGGACGCCACGCGCGACGTGCACTTCAGACTGCGCGGGCCGGTCGTGCAACAGATGACAGCGGCCTTCGCCTTCGATTGGGAGTTCACCACGCGCGAGCGGCTCGGCGGTGACACCTGGTATCCGCCCGGCGCGAACGCGCAAGTGGGCGAGCTCGTCGCGCGCGGCGTGCCCGACGGACCCGACGAAGACTTCGAAGCGCTCCTCATGACGATCCTCGGCGCCGTCGGCCAGGCCGTGCATTCCGTGCGCGTCGTCACACCGTATTTTCTGCCCGACCCGCCGCTCGTGGACGCGCTGCGCGTTGCTGCGATGCGCGGGGTGAAAGTCGATCTCGTGCTGCCGGAGCGCGGCAACTTGCGATTGGTGCAATGGGCGGCGACGGCGAAGCTCGGCGCACTCATCGAAGGCGGATGCCGCGTGCATCTCTCGAAGCCGCCATTCGATCACAGCAAACTGCTCGTGGTCGACGGCGCATGGACGCTCATCGGATCCGCCAATTGGGATCCGCGCAGCCTGCGACTCAACTTCGAATACGACGTCGAATGTTATTCGCGCTCGTTCGCCGCACGTGTGAATGCGCTCATTGACGAAAAGATGCGTGAGAGCCGGCTGCTCACATCGCAGGGTTTGCGCGACCGTCCGCTGGCGAGCAAGCTTCGGGACGGCGTCGCCTGGCTGGCGCAACCGTATTTGTGAGCGGGTCGAGGAAACAGCGTCTCCAGGCGGGGGGTGGGTAGCATCCGGTCGTAATGTCGTGTCACTTTTAGCGGTTCAGCGCGCCATTGCGCACGAGTTCTGCAGCCAGCAGTCGGCGTTTCGGCAGCGAAGCTTCCCACCCGAGAGGAGGAGTCGATGTTCGCACGACACATAGCTCTCGTGACGGCGCTCGGAGCGCTCGTCGCGGCCGGCACGGCAGTCACGCATCGCAGTGTTCAAGCGAGGCCGGTCGCCGCTCGCGCGCCCAACGCGGCGGACAGCGGATGGACGGCCACGTTGAGCGCTCCGTCGACGTACGCAGGCGACGAGCACGTCTTCGGCAGCGCGACAGTGAAGCCTGACAAGAATGGCAAAGGCTTCACCGCAGAAGTGAACATCGCGGGTGCGACGCCGAAATCGACGCACCCGTGGCACGTACACAAGGGAACGTGCGGCAACGATCAAGGTGTGGTGGGCAGCGGCAGCTCGTACTCACCGATCAAGGTCGGCGATGACGGCAAGGGCAAGTCGACGGCGACGGTGTCGGCGCCGTTGGACCCGAATGGTTCGTACGTGGTGAACATCCACGCGTCGCCGACAGACATGAGGACCATCGTGGCCTGCGGTCCGCTGACGAAAGGGTAGTGCCGGGTGGTGGGCGCCTGAGGGATATCTCGCGTCGGGACGCGCCGCCCGACATCTTGAAGGCCTGGCCTGCACCGGCTGATGGGCCATCGCGGGGCGGGCCTTCGCACATCGGGCCCCTGCGCCGGCGGCATCCCGTCGCCTAACTTCAACCGACAGGAAAAGGTCATGCGCGTCCATCGTTTCTCGCGTGGAAGCGTCGCACTCTGCTGTGTGTTCGCGACGGCGACGGCACTCCCGCTCGGCATCGCCGCACAGCAGACGGCGCAGCCCAAGTCGTTCGAGGACTGGCTGCGCGCGGGACAGGTGCTGCGCGGCGAGCCCGGTCCCGAAGACGTGAGCTGGATCGAGAACGGCACGCGCTACTCCTACATCGTGCGCGACCCGCAGACGGGCGAGGAGACGATCCGTGCGACGGATGCGCTCACCGGACGCGACACGCTGCTCTTCAGCGCGCAGCACATGACGTTTCCGGGCAGCTCCGAGCCCTTCTCGTACGACTCGTTTCAGTGGGCGAAGGACTCTCGCCACCTGGTGTTCCAGACGCACTTCAAGCCGATCTACCGGAATTCCGGGACGGCCGACTATTACGTCTACACGCTCGCCGACCACTCGTTGCAGCTCGCGGCGAGCGGCGCGCGCACGGGCGAGCTCTCGCCTAACGGACTGATGCTGGGGTACGAGCGCGACGGCGACATGTACGTCGAGAACCTGGCGCAGAAACAGCAGACGCGCCTCACGTCGGATGCCACGGCACACGTCTACAACGGCCACTTCGACTGGGTGTACGAGGAGGAGTTCGGCCTCGTCCAAGCGTGGAACTGGTCGCCCGACAGCCGCTACATCGCCTACTGGCAGGTCGACGAGAGCAAAGAGCCGATCATCCAGCTGAGCAACTACGCGGGTCGCCACCAGGTATGGGACAGCATTCGCATTCCCCAGCCGGGCGACACGAATCCCACGGTGAAAATCGGCGTCGTGAACGTGACCTCCGGATCGAAGGTCTGGCTGGATCCCGGCCTCACCGGCGACTACTACGTGCCGCGGATCTACTGGACCAGCCGCGCGGACACGCTCGCGATGGTGACGCTCGACCGCCGCCAGCAGGTGATGACCCTCTTCTTCTTCGACGTGCGCACCGGCGGGAAGCGGATGGTGATGCGCGATTCGTCGCGCACCTGGATCGACGTTTCCGATTTCTACGCGGCCGTGCAGGACTTCATGACGTTCCCCAAAGGCCTAACGCAGTTCTTCTGGCTGTCCGACCGCGACGGCTTCCAACACATCTATCGCTACGATTATTCGGGCAAGCTCATCGACCAGGTGACGCACGGCAAATGGATGGTCACGCAGGTCCGCGGCATCGACCCCAAGCAGCACGTCATCTACTACAGCAGCACGGAAGCATCGCCGCTCCAGCGGCAGTTGTACGCGATCGACTTCGATGGCACGCACCAGCGCCGGCTCACCACCGGCGACGGCGTGCAGGACATCGACATGTCGCCGAACACGCAGTACTACCTCCGGACGTATAGCTCGATCGCCGATCCGGGCGGCGTCGATGTGTGGACCACGGCCGGCAAGAAGCTGCGCACGCTCGTCGACAATCACGCGCTGCGCCAGTGGTTGTCGACGCACACCTATGCGCCGCCGCAGTTGTTCTCGTTCACCACATCGGATGGCGTCAAGCTCGATGCCTCCATGGTGAAACCCCCGGCGTTCGATTCGACGAGGAAATATCCAGTGATCTTTGCGATCTATGGCGGACCCGGATCGCAGAGCGTGTTCGACTCGTTCGATGGAAGCCCGATCACACAGTGGCTGGCCCAACAGGGGTTCATCATCGTCAACGTGAACAACCGTGGGAACAACAACTACGGCAGCAGCTTCATGAAGGTGGTCTACGGCGACCTCGGGAAATGGGAAAGCCACGATTTCGCCGAGGCCGCGAAGTATCTGGCCAAGAAGCCGTACGTCGACGCGCATCACATCGGCATCATGGGCACCAGCTATGGCGGATATTCCACGGTGTTCACCATGGAAGCGTATCCGGACCTGTTCACGGCGGGCGTCGCGAATTCGCCGGTCACCGACTGGCGTCTGTACGACTCGATTTACACCGAGCGCTACATGGGTCTGTTAGGCGAGAACCTGGCCGGCTACGACTCGAGCTCGGCCGTGCTGCACGCCGCACAGCTGGGCGGCCACCTGCTCGTGATTCACTCGATGATGGATGACAACGTTCATCCGGCGAACACCATGCAGCTGCTCACCGCGATGACCGCGGCTGGCAAGGACGTGGCGCTCCGGATCTATCCGCCCGGACGGCACGGCGCCGCCTACGACTTCGAGAGCTTCTCCCTCATCGAGAAGGAAACGGCGCGCTGGCTGAACCACTGGCTCAAGACGGACAGCACTTCCTCGTCGGAAGCGTCAAAGTAGCCGGCGCGCCGCATCGCCCGCGGCCGGCGGCGTCAGTGGGTCGACGCCGCCGGGACGTTCTTGCGCAGGCTCGCGATGAACGGCTGCACGATCGACGGCGCCTGCCCGCCGCCGGTCCTCAACTCCCTGGCGACGCTCGTGTGCGTCCCGCCGTCTAACGAAGCACCGGCCGAGGCGTACGCCTTCTTGTTCGCCGAGTAGTCGATCTCCCACTTCGTGCCGGCGATCTTGATGCCGGCAAAGAGTCCCTTGCTCTTGGAGTACGAATAGATCTCCGCCTGGGCCTTGTAGTCCGTGGCTGCGGAGAGGTCGCGTCCCATCGGTCCCGCAGCAACCGAGACTTCTCCACCCAGATCGAACGACGAGCCCGCGATCGTCTTGGGCGCATTCTGATTCATGAAGATCAGCACGACGTCCGCGGACTGCGCCCCGATCTGTAATCCGAAGCTCCCCCCTTTGAGCCCAACGAACGCCGGCCAGCTCCAGTCGCCGCCGGCGCGGCAGCTCACCAGGCCGTAGCCGGCGCGTCCTCCAATGCCGAATCCCGCCTGCACGACGCCGGGGACTACCGCGACACACACGGCCTCGCGCATGAGCGCTGTGGGCGGCGACCGATCGGGCACCGACACGAGCTCCGACAGCACTTGAGCGGCGCGCTTCGCGCGATCGGCGAGTTGGTCGTCTTGTGCGTGCAGGCCGGCTGCGAACGCAGCCACGCACGTGGACACGATCACAGCGCTCGCGCACACACGGCGGCGCCAACCCGCATCTCCGATCATCATTGTTGTTCCTTGTTTCGGTTATCGGAATTGTATCCAACGACGGCACCCCAGCCACACAGCGCAAAGCAGATGCCATGAG
>DAHUXU010000125.1 GCA_027307005.1 Gemmatimonadota bacterium | reverse complement strand
GAGACGTGCCGGAGCGCGCTCCGCGCCGGCACGCCGCTCATCGCCGGCATCTCGGCGTCCAGCACGGCGGAAGCGGTGGCGCTGGCGAAGGAGGCGCATCGCGCGGGGTGCGATGGGCTGATGGTGCTGCCGCCGTACGTCTATCGGGGCGACTGGCGCGAAACGAAGGCGCACGTGACGGCCGTGTTTCGCGCAACGCCGCTGTCGTGCATGCTGTACAACAATCCGATCGCGTACGGCACCGATTTCGTGCCGGAGCAGATCCGCGAGCTGGCGCAGCACGGCAATCTGCACGCGGTCAAGGAATCGAGCGGCGACGTGCGGCGCATCACGGCGATCAGGCAGTTGTTAGGCGACCGGTTGACGATCCTGGTGGGCCTCGATGATCTGGCGGTGGAGGGCGTCGTCGCCGGGGCGCAGGGGTGGATTGCGGGATTGGTGAACGCGCTTCCGGCGCAGACGATGCGGCTGTGGCAGCACGCGACGGCCGGCCGGTGGCGCGAGGCGCGTGCGCTGTACGACTGGTTTCTGCCGCTGTTGCGGCTCGACACCACTCCCAAGTTCGTCCAGCTCATCAAGCTCGTGCAGCGCGAGGTCGGTAAGGGAAGCGCCCGGGTGCGGCCGCCGCGGCTCGAACTGGATGGCGACGAGCTCGACGCCGCGCTGGCGGGCATCCGAGCGTCGCTCGCGTCGGCGGAGGCGCGCGGGTGAGCACGGCGGTCGGTGCGATCGACGCCATCGAGGTGGTCGACTCGCACACCGAGGGCGAGCCGACGCGGGTGGTGATCGCCGGCTGGCCGTTGCCTAACGGCTGCACGATGGCCGAGCGCCGCGAATCGGTGCGCCGCGATCAGGATCGGCTGCGGCAGGCGGTGATTCTCGAGCCGCGGGGGCACGACGCCGTCGTCGGCGCGCTGCTCACCCCGGCGGTGAGTCCGGGCGCGGCGACGGGCGTGGTGTTCTTCAACGACGTCGGCTATCTCGGGATGTGCGGGCACGGGCTCATCGGCGTGGTGCGCACGCTGGAGCATCTGGGGCGCATCGGCCCGGGGGCGGTCTGCGTGGATACGCCGGTCGGACTCGTGCGTGCGGAGCTCGCGCGAGACGGGTCGGTGTCGCTCGAGAACGTGCCGTCGTTCGTGCATCGGGAAGAGGTGGCGCTCGAGGTGCCGGGTGTGGGCGCGGTGTGCGGCGACGTGGCCTGGGGCGGCAACTGGTTCTTCCTAACGGAGCTCGACGGCGCCGAGCTGGGCTTGTCGCGGGTGCGCGAGCTGACGCAGGCGACGATGGCGATTCGCGATGCGCTTGCGCGCGCCGGCGTGACGGGCGAGCATGGCGCGCCCGTGGATCACATCGAGCTGTTCGGGCCGCCGGCGCGGGACGACGCAGACAGTCGGAACTTCGTCTTGTGTCCGGGCCTCGCGTACGACCGGTCGCCGTGCGGCACCGGCACGTCGGCGAAGATGGCGACGCTGCACGCGCGCGGGGACCTCCGAGCGGGCGAGCGGTGGCGTCAGGAGAGCATCACCGGGAGCCTGTTCACCGGGTGGGTGGAGGAACGCGCGGGGACGCGCGGCGTGATCCCGCACATCGAGGGGCGCGCATTCGTGACGGGGCGTGCGACGCTGCTCTTCGACCCGCGCGACCCGTTCCGGTTAGGCATCGCGGTCGCGTGACGGACGCCGCCCGGTTCGGCGCGCGGCGAACGGCGCGGCCGGATGTGTTGATCGTCGGCGCCGGGATCGTCGGCGCGGCGTGCGCCCTGGCGCGGGCGCGGGAAGAACTCGACGTGCTGATCGTCGATGCGTCGTTTGCCGGCAGCGGTTCGACTGCCGCGGCGATGGGCAATCTCGTCGTCATGGACGACACGCCCGCCCAACTGGCGTTGACGAGCTTCTCGCGCGCTCTCTGGGAGCGCATGGCGGATGAGCTGCCGCCCGACTGCGAATACGAGATGCGAGGCACGTTGTGGGTCGCCGACAACGACGACGAGATGAAGGCAGCGCGGGCGAAGCAGGCCGTGTACGCGGCGCACGGGGTTGCCTCGACGCTCGTGGATGCGGCGGAGCTGGCGCGGATGGAGCCGGCGCTGCGGCCGGGCCTGGCCGGCGCGCTGTCGGTGCCGGGCGACGGCGTGCTGTATCCGCCGAACGCAGCGCGCTGGTGCATCGAGCGAGCGGTGGCGCTCGGCGCCGTGGTGCGCGAGGGGTGCGGGGCCGTTGCCCTTGCGAGCGGCGCCGTGCGCGTTCGCGGAGCGGATGGAATCGAGGAATCGATTTCAGCGGGCGCGATCGTCATCGCCGCGGGCATCGATGCGCCGCGGCTGGCGCCGGAACTGCCGATCGTGCCGCGCAAGGGACATCTCGTGATCACCGACCGGTATCCGGGGCTGTGTCACGCGCAGCTCGTGGAACTGGGCTATCTGCGGAGCGCGCATGGATTGAGCGGCGAATCGGTGGCGTTCAACGTGCAGCCGCGCGCGACCGGACAGCTGCTCATCGGATCGTCGCGGCAGCTGGCGGGGCGCGACGGCGCGATCGACGATGCTGTGTTGGGCGCGATGGTGAGGCGTGCGACGTCGTTCCTGCCGGCGCTGGCGCGCTGCGACGTCGTGCGGATGTGGACCGGCTTTCGTCCGGCGACGCCCGACGGGCTGCCGTTGATCGGGCGGTGGCACGCGGCGCCGGGCGTGTGGATCGCTGCCGGGCACGAAGGGTTAGGCATCACGACCGCGCCCGGAACGGCGGCGTTGATCGCGGCCGACATCCTCGGCCGCGCGGCGCCGATCGATCCTGCGCCCTATGACCCGGGGCGCGCGATGCGTCCGGCGAGCGACGCAACGCCGGGGGAGCACACGTGCCGCGCGACGTGACGGTGATCGTGGACGGCCGGCCGATCACGGCGCCGGATGGCGCGACGCTGGCGTCGGCCATGCTGGGCGCCGGGGTCACGCACTTTCGCACGTCGGTCACCGGCGCGCCGCGGGCGCCGGTGTGCGGGATGGGCGTGTGCTTCGAGTGCCGCGTGACGGTGGATGGCCGACCGCACCAGCGATCGTGTCTCATCCCCTGCACCGACGGCATGCGCGTGGAGACATCGCCTAACGGAATCGCCGCCTGGGCGCCGCCGCCGGACATCGTCCACGACACCCGCAGGTGTGACGTGGCGGTTGTGGGCGGCGGTCCGGCGGGCATCGCCGCGGCCGTCGCGGCGTCGGAGGCGGGTGCGCGCGTGATCGTGATCGATCAGGGGATGCGTCCGGGCGGACAGATCTGGCGGCACCGCGACGCGGCGGCGCTGCCGAACGTCGCGCGGAAGTGGTTGGCGCGCCTCGGCGGCGAGCGCGGGGGCGCGTCGCCGGAATGGCTCGCCCGGTCGACGGTGTTCGATGCGAGGGTGGGCGACGACATCGTCTTGCGCCTAACTGGTGAGGGCGCACGGGGGTGCGCCGAGGTGCGCGCGCGGCGCGTCGTGATCGCGACCGGCGCGCGCGAGCTGCTGCTCCCGTTCGACGGATGGACGCTGCCGGGCGTGATGGGGGTGGGCGGCGCGCAGGCTCTGCTCAAAGGCGGGATGGCGGTGCGGGGCAAACGCGTGGTGGTGGCCGGATCCGGTCCGCTGCTTCTCCCGGTCGCCGCCGCGTTGTCGCGCGCCGGGGCCCGCGTCACGTTCGTGGCCGAGCAGGCGCCGATCGCGCAGGCGGCCGCGTTCGCCGCCGGCCTGTGGTCGCATCCGGCGAAGCTCTGGCAGGCGGCCGCGTACGGCGCGTCCGTGCGTGGCGCGCGGATCCGGTTCGGCACGTGGGTGCGCTCGGCCGAGGGCGACCAGAGCCGGGTCGCCCGGGCGCGCCTAACGGATGGGCGGCGCGCCCGGACGGTGCCGTGCGATCTGCTCTGCGCCAGCTACGGGTTCGTGCCGGCCGTCGAGCTGGCGCGCCTGATCGGGTGCGACATCGAGCGCGGGCGGGTGGCCGTGGATGCGCTGCAGCGGACGAGCGTGCCCAACGTATGGTGCGCGGGCGAGCCCACCGGCGTCGCCGGCGAGGCGGCGGCGTTAGTCGAAGGCCGCATCGCCGGGCTGGATGCGGCGGGCGACGAGGCGCTCGCGCGATCGGCGCGGCTCCAGCGCGCGCGGGACGGATGGCGGCGCTTCGGCGAGCGCCTCACTGACGCGTTCCGTCCGCGGGACGAGGTGCGCCGACTGGCGAGCGACAGCACGGTGGTGTGCCGGTGCGAGGACGTGCGGCGCGAATCGCTCGATCCGTCGTGGTCGGTGCGTCAGGCGAAGCTGTACACGCGCGTCACCATGGGCCCGTGCCAGGGCATGGTGTGCGGCGCCGCGTGTACGAGTCTGTTCGGCTGGTCGTCGGGAACGGTGCGGCCGCCCATCGGCGGGACGGAGGTCGCGCGGCTCGGTTAGGCGCCGGAGCGCATCACTGCGCGTAGCGGAGCACGTCGTACAGGTACCGGACGCCGGCGCGGACGTTGGCCGTCGAGATCCGCTCGTCGGTGCCGTGCACGCCCCGCTGGGCGTCGCTGCTCTCCACCTGGAACGGGTCGAAGCCGTAGGTCACGATGCCTAACGCTCGATAGTACGGCCGATCGGTTGCGCCCGTGAGCATCGGCGTCGTCACGATGGCGCCGGGCACGCGGTCGCGCGCGGCGCGCTCGATCGCTCGGAACAGGTCGGTGTCGATCGGGCTCTCGAGCGGTGCGTTCACCGGCGCGAAGGGCGTCCAGTGCACTGCCGTGTCGCTCACCACGGCCTGGAGCCGCGCCAGCACGGCAGCCGGATCGGCGTCGGGCAGCAATCGGATGTCGAGCTCGGCGGTCGCTTCGGATGGGATGACGTTCGTCTTGTTCGAAGCCGAGAGCACCGTCTCGGAAATCGTGTTTCGCAGGATCGCATTCCAGTAGATGTTGCTCGTGATCCATGCACGCGCACGCGGGTCGCGCAGCGCGGTGCGCACATCGGAGAGCCACGTACGCTCTTCGCCGGAGTACGTCGGCGCAATGTCGTGCAGGAATTTTGCGACGCCGGGCGTGACGTGCAGCGGTGTCTCGTAGTGCGCGAGCTTGTCGAGCGCCGCCACGAGGCGCGGCACCGGATTGTTCTTCGTTGGGCGCGACGCGTGCGACGCGATGCCGTGCACGGTGAGATGCTGCCAGAACGTCCGCTTCTCCGAGACGCTGACGCCGGCGTACTCGAGCGTGCCGTCGTGGACGAGGTTGTCGCCGCCCTCGGTGAGCAGGTACTCGACACCCTCGAGCAGATCCGCGTGCCGCGATGCGAAGATGCGCGCGCCGCTGCTGCCGAGCTCTTCGTCGGAATTGCCGATGAACACGATGTCGCGCGTGCGACGGATTCCGGAGCGTTCGAGGGCGATCATCGCCATGAGCTGCACGATGCCTTCGCTCTTCATGTCTAACGCACCGCGGCCGTAGATGTAGCCGTCCTTGATGACGCCGCCGAACGGATCGACGCTCCAGAATTTGGGCATCGCCGGCACTACGTCCATGTGGTGCACGAGCGCGATGCCTTTCTTGGTGCCGTCGCCCTTGAGGCGCACGTACAGGTTTCCGCGCGACGGACCAAGCGCCGTCGTTTCCGTGTCGAGCACCTGCACCGTGAACCCTTCGCGCTCGAGGACGGGTATCAGGAACTTGATCGCCGCCATCTCGTTGCCCGGCGGGTTCGTCGTGTTGACGCGGATGTAGCCGGCGAGCAGCTGCACGGCCGTGTCGCCCAGCGCGTTCCAGTCGAGCGCGGCCGATCGTTGGGCACGAACCGCGGTCACCGGCGCCGCGAGCATGGCGAGCGCCGCCGCGAGAGAAGAGCATCGCATTGCAGGAATCGGCGACCGTGCGCATGAAATCGCAATGGGCCGGCCGACGAAACCGGACCGCGCAGGCGCTCGTACGGCGCACACACGACACCCACGTGATCGGCGGCATGCTGCTTTGGCTTGGAGTTGTGTTCGCACTGCAGGTTCACGCTGCGCGAGACACCGCGCAGGCGGCGACGCGCGCCGACACGCCGCTGGTCGCGACGCCGGCGCAGATCGCCAATGCGTACGAGGATTCCACGGCGCGCACGCTCGTGGCTCGTGCGCGTGCGGCGCGCGTCAGCCAGGATTCGTCGCTCAAAGCATACGACGCGACAGCAAAGCGCCGGTTCACCGTCAACTTCGGGCTCGGCGCGCACGGTCCAGAGCGACTGCTCATCCGCAGCGAAGGTGCATCGCGCGTGCGTTGGACGCGCGGCGTTGGCGCGCACATCGACGTTCTCGCGGCGCGCACAGCGATTCCCCTCGCGTATCCGGGCGCGCGCGTGCTGTCGGACATGTTGGATGACAATCCGGTGCCGTATTTCCCGGGACGCGAGGGCCTTGTCGGTTTCTCGGAAGTGGTGCGATCGCGCCAGCGGCGCGGCTCGCCGATGATTCATCCGCTCGAGGACGGCGCCGAGTCGATGTATCGATTTGCGACCGGCGACTCGGTGTCGCTGGCGTTTCCGGACGGACGGCGGATTCGACTACGCGAGATTCGGGTGATTCCGCGCGCGCCGCGGTACGACTTGATCGTCGGCTCGTTGTGGATCGATGCGTCATCGGGGCAGCTCGTGCGCGCCGTGTACCGCCCTGCGGCAGACATGGACATCGCCGACATGGCCCGTCGCGACGACCCGCACTCGTTCGACGACGTTCCAACGTTAGTCAAGCCGTTGATCTTCCCGATGCGCGCAACTGTCTCCGCGTTCATCGTCGAGTACGGCCTGGTGGACGAGCGCTGGTGGATGCCGCGCGTACAAACGATCGAGGGTCGCGCTCGCATCGGCCCGACGCATGCGACGTTCTCGGTCGAGCAGAATTTCCGGTACGCGAGTGTGAACGTGGCGGATTCGCTGCCGCCGATCGCGGTGGCGGCGGTGACGGATTCGGCGCGCGAGGCGCGGCGTGATTCGATACGCGCCGCTCGTCGCCGCGAGCGCCGGCACGGCGAGGGCGACGACGATCCCGACATGCAGTCGATCAGGTGCCCGCGCGCCGATACGCTCGTGCGATATCAGATGCGGCACGGCGGCGCGCTGCCGATCGAGATCCGAATTCCGTGCGACACGGCGGCGTTGGCGCACTCGCCGGAGCTGCCGCCGTCGATCTTCGACTCGGGCGCGGAGACCTTCGGCGTTCCGGACCGCGACGCCGTACTCAAGTCACTGGGGTTAGGCGTGCAGCCGGGCTGGAGTCCGGGTGCGCCGTCTCTGCACTACGGCCTCGAGGACGGGCTGACCCGCTACAACCGCGTGGAAGGGTTGTCGCTCGGCGCGCGCCTGGACGAGCAGTTCGGCGCCGGGCTGTCGGGAAGCGTCACCGGCCGCTTCGGCGTCGCGGACCTGCAGCCCGGGTTCGACGCGCAGGTCCAGCGGTCGGATGGGGTGCGAACGTTATCGTTAGGCGCCTACCGGAGATTGGTGCCGGTGAGCCCGTGGGGCGACCCGTTCTCGCTCGGCAGCTCGATCGGAGCGCTCATGCTGGGTAACGACGACGCATTCTATTATCGCGCCTGGGGTGCGGAGCTCGGCGGCCGGCGTGACGGACGGGTCACCATCCAGTGGCGCGCGTTCGCCGAGGACCAACGGAACGCCGACGTCAACACGCCGTTCTCGCTGTATCACGCGTTAGGCGCGCGCGATGGCGCGCCGCCCAACATTCGCGCCGCGCGCGCCGGCGAGGCCGGCGGCGTGGTGTCGGCGCACGACGAGTTCGGACTCGACCCGGCCGGTTGGCGCGTCGGCCTCGGCGCCTCGCTCGAGGGCGCGGCGGGCACATTCGATTACGGGCGCGGGTCGCTCGACGCATCGGTGTCGCGCGGCATATGGTCGGGGCTCGACGCATCGCTGAGCGCGAGTGCGGGCACGCGCGTCGGGACCGTCGCTCCGCAACGTCTGTGGTACCTCGGCGGCGCGCAGACCGTGCGCGGCCAGATCATGGGTGCGGATGCGGGCGACGCGTACTGGTTCAGCCGCGCCGAGCTCGGGTACGGGCTCCTGGCGTTTCGGCCGACGGTGTTTTTCGACATCGGCTGGGCGG
Organism: Gemmatimonadota bacterium; assembly: GCA_027307005.1. GTDB lineage: Bacteria > Gemmatimonadota > Gemmatimonadetes > Gemmatimonadales > Gemmatimonadaceae > JADGGM01. The sequence continues at coordinate 5,340 of DAHUXU010000125.1, read as the reverse complement.
GGGCTCGCAGCGACTGGTCGTCGCCGGGCCGTCCGATCAGCGGCGCGGGCGTGGGGTTGTCGTTACTGGACGGTTTGCTGCACGTCGATCTCGCGCACGGCATCCAGCCGTCGAGGTCCTGGCGCGGCGCGATGTATCTGGAGGCTCGCCCGTAAGGCGGGCCAGACGGACACGGACGGACAAGACATAAAGGCGGACAAGACGGACACTTAAAGACAGAGCCGGATGGATGAGGGCGAACAGATCAGACGGTGAGGGGCAAGGCCGAACTGGAATTGTTGGGGAAAGGAGCTGTCATGATTGGCTTACCTGGGGCGGCTATCTTTCACAGTGTTCGGACCTAGAGCGGTCCGGGCGCGGAATCCGGCATCTACGAATGAGAGCGCGGACACTATGCGTCGCAGGATGTGCAAGTCGAAGATCCATCGCGCAACGATTACCGGCGCGGATCTGCAATATGAGGGCAGCTTGACGTTGGACCGCGACCTGATGGACGCGGCCGATCTCGAGCCGTACGAGCAAGTGCAAGTGGTGAACGTGAATACGGGCTCGCGACTCGAGACGTACGTGATCGAGGGTGAGCGCGGGAGCGGCACCATCCAGTTGAACGGGGCGGCGGCGAGGATGGGCGCGCCGGGCGATCCGGTCATCGTCATGAGCTACGCTGACTACGACGAGAGCGAGCTTGCGGTGTTCGCGCCGAGGGTGGTGTTCGTGGACGAGCGGAATCGGATCGTCAAGGGCCGGATTCGGCGCGCGAAGTAAGTCAGCGAGTAGTCTGGCTGCAGCGGACGAGCGTCGTCGACTGGTTACATCGTCCTTGGGCGCGTCGTCGAAAGAGCACGCCAGCACGCTGTGCAGCAATCGCCAGGTTGCCGAACGTCGCAAGCGCTTTCGTCGCCTTTCCTAAGGGACGTGCGCCGGCGTCTGCGCTCCCCATCGTGGCGTTCACCACGCAGTCATAGCGGATGCCAGACGCACTCTCGACTACGACGCCGTCACACGCCCACGAGCAGACCAACGCCGAGGTGCTGTTGTGGCAGGGCAAGGTTCGCGCAGGATTCGCGGCCTTGGCCGGCGCAGTCGGGCTGATCCTGCACCTCACGTCGACGGTCACGCACTCGCCGCGAGTGGGGCTGTTGACGCTGCTCAGCTATCTGGTGGTCAATTTGTGGCTGGGCCGCAGTGCGCGCCGGCGCGGCGCGGCGCGCGATTGGATGGTGGCGGTGACGAGGGCGTCCGACGTGTTGTTCATGCTCGCCATCGCATACCTGTTGATGCCTCCGCAGCATTACGACCGCGTGTGGTTAGGCGGTTTTGCGATTCTGCATCTCACCGAATTCTATTTCGGGCGGCGGCTGGCCTGGATGGTGTTGGGCGGGCTCGTGGCCGGCTACCTCGGCCTGGTGTCGAACGCGATCGCGAACGGCGCCGTGCTGTCGTGGACGTCAGAGTTAGGCACGGCGGCGGTGTTCACCGTGGCGGCCGTGACGTTCATCGTCCACTACAGCAATTTCAACTGGCGGCTCAACGAGATCGTCTCGCTGTTCGAACGGGCGGAAGGCGGCGACTTCTCCGGCGAGTACGACGCCGCGGCGGACAAGCGGCCGGACAGCGTGACGCTGGTGGGCCGCGCGTACAACCGCGTCCGTCCGCAGCTCGCGAATCTCGTGATGACCGACGCGCTGAGCGGATGCCAGAACCGGCGCGGGTTGGAGCAGCAGCTGGCGCGCGAAGTTTCGCGGGCCGCGCGGACCGGCCGCGAGCTGGCGCTGATTGCGATCGACGTCGATCACTTCAAGACCATCAACGACACGTTCGGGCATCTGGCGGGCGACGCGGTGATCCAGGAGGTGGGCGAGCTCTTGCGGTCGGTGGCGCGCACGGGCGACGTGGTGGCGCGCACCGGGGGCGACGAGTTCATGCTGCTGCTGCCCGAGACGAACGCCGCCGGCGCATTCCGCCTGGCGACGCGCACGCGGGAAGAAGTCTCGAAGCGCCGCTTCCAGGGGATTTCGGGCAAGGTCCCGGTGACGGTGAGCATCGGACTCGTGGCCGACCGGGTGGCGGATGAGAACGTGGTGCACGATCTGCATTCGCGGGCCGACGAGGCGTTGTACGCGGCGAAAGATGGCGGACGCAACCGCGTGAGCATCTGGACGCCGAACTTGCGCGCGATCGCGGTGCAGCGGGCCGGCCAGGCGCTCATGCGCACCGGCACGTAGCCGGAGCCGCGCCGGCCAGTTGACAGGCTCCCCCCGCATGTTCTAGACTCTCAGGTGAGATCATTCACTGAGAGTCTCAATGGCGGCCGAGGCGTTGCCCCTGGTCAAGGGGACGTTGGATGTGCTGGTCCTCAAGGGATTGTCGTGGGGAGCCATGCACGGCTTCGAGATCACGTCGTGGCTCGAGGCGCACTCGAGCGGTCGGCTCGATGTCGATGACAGCGCGCTCTACCAGGCGCTGCATCGCATGGAAGAGCGCGGTCTGGTCGAAGCCGAGTGGGGAATCACCGAGAACAATCGTCGGGCGCGGTACTACCGGATCACGGCGGCCGGCCGTGCGCATCTGCGCGCCGAAAGCGCGCGGTGGGTGCGGTACGCGGAGACGGTGACGAGCATCCTCACCGCGCGCCGGCGCACCGCGCCGGCGTGATGCGCGCGCGGGGTGCGCGATGAGCGAGCGGCGCGTCAGGCGGGTGCTGCGGCTGTCGCAGGGCCGCGATCGCGTGAGCGCGGAGATGGACGAAGAGGTGGCGTTCCATCTGCAGCAGCGCGTGGAGCAGCTCGTTGCGCGCGGTCTGTCGCCCGAGGATGCGCGGGCGGAAGCGCTCGCGCGATTCGGACCCATCGAGCAGGCGGCGCAGCGGCTCCGCGATTCCGCCGTGCAGCGCGAGCGGCGCCGCGAAGGGCGCGAACGCGCCGGCATGCTCCGGCGAGACCTCGCGTACAGCATTCGCTCGCTGCGCCGCAGTCCGGTGTTTACCGCGGCTGCGATCGTGACTCTTGCGTTGGGCATCGGCGCCAACAGCGCCGTGGCAGGGTTGGTCCGCGCGGTGCTGCTCCGGACGCCGCCGTACACCGCGCCCTCGCGGCTGGTGATGGTGTGGCAGCGCCTGCCGGCGTTAGGCGGAAGCGGCGACCGGTTGGGCGCGTCGCTGCCGGAATTCGTGGACTATCGAAACCGGAATCGGGTCTTCTCCGCGATGGCCGGCTTCGAGAACGATGAGCTCGACCTGACGGGCGATGGGCCGCCCGAGCGCCTCGCCACGGCGGAAGTGACCAGCAATCTCTTTGCGACGCTGGGCGTCCGGCCGCTCCTCGGCCGGGATTTCACCGCGGCGGACGGGCAGGAGGGTGCCGGGAAGGTCGCGATCCTGAGCTACCCGTTGTGGCAGAGTCGCTTCGGCGGGGACGCATCCATCGTTGGGCGGGTGGTTCGTCTGAACGAGCAATCGTACACGGTGGTTGGTGTGATGCCGCGCGGCTTCGAGTTTCCGTGGCCGGGCATGCCGCTCTCCGACAAGGCGGACCTGTGGACGCCTCTCGTGTTCACTCGCGCCGCGCTCGCCGCTCGCGCGGAGAGCTACGATGTGCGGATGGTCGCGCGCCTCGCGCCGGGTGTGACGCTCGACCATGCCCGCGCCGACCTCACGAGAATCGTCGACGGATTCCGCCAGGAGTATCCGCAGATTTACGCCGGGAACGTGCAGACGCAGACCATGGTCGACGGGCTGGTGGCGGACGCGCGCGCGGATGCGCGCCCGCTGCTGCTGGCGCTCGCGGGCGCGGTGGTGGTGGTGCTGCTCAGCGCCAGCGCCAACGCGGCGCATCTGCTGCTGGCGCGCGCGGTGTCGCGGCGTCCGGAAGCGGCGCTGCGGCGTGCGTTAGGCGCGGGCGCCGGCCACGTGATCGGGCAGGCGCTGATCGAGGCGCTGGTGTTGGCCGCGGTCGGCGCCGGCGTGGGGCTCGGGCTGGCCGCGGCGCTGGTGGGCATCATCCGGCGATTCGGACCCGACAACATCGCGGGACTGGCACAGGCGCGGATCGATGGACAGGTGCTGGCGTTCACCGCGGTGCTGGCGTTAGTCACGGCTCTCGTGTGCGGCGTCGTGCCGGCGCTCCGCTCGGCCAAGAGCGATGCGGGCGAGACGCTCAGGTCCGGGCGTCGCGATGTGGGGGGCGGCCGCGGGCGGCAGAAGCTGCGAAGCGCCCTCGTGGTGTTCGAGGCGGCGAGCGCGATGGTGCTGGTGGTGAGCGCGGGCCTGCTCGTGCGGAGTTTGATCCACGTGCTCGAGGTGCCACCCGGATTCGATCCGGACGGCGTGGTCGTGGCGCGCACCACATTCGACTACCATCGCTACGCGGGCGACGTCAAGCGCCGGACCGCCGAGCGAACGATCCTCGAGCGACTGCGTGCGCTGCCCGGCGCGGAGGCGGTTGGCTTGACGACGCATCTCCCGATTGCCGACGAGCGCGAGATCGGGTTCACGGTGGACGACCGCGATCCGAACGAGTTCCACTGGGCTGCCAACGCGCTCGTCGGCGACGACTATTTCCGCGTGATGCGGATTCCGTTGCTGCGCGGCCGCACGTTCGGCGCGGCCGACGTCCCGAACGCGCCCTGGTCGGCGGTGATCAACGAGAGCATGGCGCGGCACTACTGGCCTAACGGAGGCGCGGTGGGACGAGTGGTGCGGTGGGGCGGTCGGCCGCTCACCATCGTGGGGGTCGTCGGCGACGTGCGCGTCGGCGGTCTGGACGCGCCGGTGCAGCCGACGATTTACGGGTCGGTGTTCCAACTGCAGAGCGGCGCGACACAGTTCGCGGTGTTCATCGTGCGGACGGCGTCCGATCCGCAGATGTTGCTCGATGCGATGCGGCGGGCGATCTGGTCGGTGGATGGCGGCCTGCCCGTGTACGGCGGGACGACGCTGGGCGACGTGGTCTCGCGGTCGGTTGCGACCCGGCGGTTCCTGGTGTGGTTGCTGACGGGCTTCGCGATCGCGGCGCTGTCGCTGGCCGTGGTCGGACTGTACGGCGTGCTCTCCTATGCGGTCGTCCAACGAACGCCGGAGCTCGGCGTGCGGGTTGCGTTAGGCGCGAGACCGGGCGATGTGTCGCGGCTCGTGGTGCGGGACGGGTTGCGGCGGGCGGGCGGCGGCATCGCCATCGGCGCCATCGCCGCGGCGGGCGCCGGTGCCGCGTTGGCGCGGCTGCTGTTCGGGGTGGGACCGTTCGATGTCGTCGCCTATGCCGTGGCGGCCTTGGTACTGAGCGGTGCGTCGTTGCTCGCGTGTTGGATTCCGGCGAGGCGGGCGGCGCGTCTCTATCCGCTGAC
>DAHUXU010000100.1 GCA_027307005.1 Gemmatimonadota bacterium | reverse complement strand
TAACGAACATCACCATCGCGCTCGCCTGCGGATTCCTGGTGAGCGGATTCAGCGTCCAGCACCAGGCGCTCCTCCGGCGACGCATGCGCTTCGGCATTCTCGCCGTCAACGATGTGTTCTCGATCGCCATCGCCGGCATCGTCGGCATCACGATGGCGTACGAGCGGATGTCGTACTGGGCCATCGTCGGCAATCAGCTCAGCTTCACCATCAGCGGCGCCCTGCTCGCGTGGATCGTCTGTCCGTGGCGTCCGAGCTTGCCCAAGCGCAGCACGCGCGTGCGCGAGATGCTCGCGTTCGGCGGCAACATCACCGGCTTCACCGTGCTGAATTACTTCGCGCGGAACACCGACGACTTGCTCATCGGCCGCTTCTGGGGTTCGCAGCAACTGGGTCTCTACGCGAAAGCGTATCAACTGCTCCTCTTCCCGCTCAATCAGATCAACCTGCCGGTCGGCGGCGTCGCAGTTCCGACGCTCAGCCGGCTGGTCGACGAGCCCGAGCGCTACCGCGCCGCCTTCGCGCGCACGCTCGAAAAGATCGTGCTGGTCACGCTGCCGCTCGTCGTGTTCCTCATGGTCTGCTCCGACTGGCTCATCGCCGTGGTACTCGGCGACCAGTGGTTAGGCGCAGCGCGGATTTTCATGTGGCTCGCGATCGCCGGATTCTTTCAGCCGATCGGATACACCACCGGCTGGCTGTTCACGAGCCAGAACCGCACCGGCGAGCTCTTGCGATTGGGCGTGATCACGTCCGCGCTTGCCGTTGCGTCGATTGCCGCCGGCGTGCACTGGGGCGCCGAGGGCGTCGCGAAATCGTACGGGCTCACGAGCGCGCTCATCACGACGCCGCTGAATTTGTGGTACGTGGGCCGCCGCGGGCCTGTGCGCACGTCGGACTTCTATAGGACGAGCGCCCCGGTCGCCATCGCCGCCATTGTCGCCGGCGGCGCCGTCTATCTATTTCATCATTTCGCGCACCCGGCGCACGAGATCATCGGCTTGATCATCGGGTTCGGGATTACCGCAGTGGTTTTCCTTGCCGTGCTTTCGATGAGCTCCGGCGGGCGCGGCGCATTGCGGGACGTGAAGACATCGTTGGAGCACCTCCGCGGACGAGCGTGACCGACACACCGTCGACGACACACGGCATGACCCCGGCGAGGACGGATAAGCGCGTTCCCGCGCTCGACGGTGTGCGCGGGCTGGCGATCGTGCTCGTCCTCATCAACAACGTCTATCCGAACAGGCCGCCCCTCTCGGCGTTCGATTATGGCGTTGCGCATCTTGCCAACTGCGGATGGATCGGCGTCGACCTGTTTTTCGTCTTGTCCGGATTCCTGATCACCGGAATTCTCTACGATACGAAAGGCGGCGCGCACTATTTCCGCACGTTTTACCTGCGGCGCATCCTCCGAATCTTCCCGCTTTACTACGGCACGCTCGCCTGCGTGTACTTCGTGTTCCCGCATTTCATGCAGCAGCAGCAGCAGACGAAATATTTGCTGAGCCGTCAGGCGCCGTTCGAGTGGACGTATTTCGCAAATCTGGGATACGCGCTGCGCGGGTATCCGCCGTTCCCGACGCTCCAGTTCTGGTCACTGGCCGTGGAAGAGCAATTCTACTTCGTGTGGCCGTTTCTGGTGTTTCTCCTCACGCGCAAGCGGCTCATGACGGTGTGCGCCGTGGGCCTCGCGGTGGCGCTCGCATTGCGAATCGTGTGGCTCACCAACGGCGGGACCGCGAACGCGATGTACATGCTCACGCCGTTCCACGCCGACGGACTCGCGATCGGCGCGCTCATCGCGCTCGTCATGCGCGGTCCTAACGGACTCGAGCCGCTCGAGCGCTGGGTGGCGCCGGTGGCCGCCATCTGCACGCCCATCGCCGCGGTGGCGCTGTACTTCGATCAGTTCACGCTGAATCCCGTTAGGCACGGGCCCCTGTATGCCGTGTGCTTCACCTGCGTGGACCTGGGCTTCGGCGCCCTGATGGTCGCGATGCTCGCTCGGCCCGCCGGCGCGCTCCACCGCGCGTTCTCGTCGCCTACGCTGCGGTTCCTTGGCCGGTACAGCTACGCGATGTATGTGTTTCACGGCTTCGTGCTCTGGGTGTTCCAGCGGTACGTGCCCTGGATGGCCTCGCCGCCACCCGTGTTCGGCACCCGTATTCCCGCGAGCATCGCCGTGCTCCTGATCGTCGTGATCTGCACGGTCTGCCTCGCATTCGCGAGCTGGCACCTGTACGAGAAGCAATTCCTCAAGCTCAAGCGGTTCGTGCAGTACTCGAAAGACGTCGATCCAACTCGCGGCGCCCCGGGCGATGCGGCGGACGTCCCGCGCGCGTCGCTGGCAGCGCCCTGAGCCGGCGCGTCGACACATGCAGCGTCACCGCTGCGCGTTGCGACTGACATGAAGATTTTTTAGGGATGCGAGTCGCGGTGTCGCGCCCCGCCGCTGCGGTCCAAGTTCTGCTAGCATGCAGCCGTATGCGGGTCGCAGTCGTCAGCACGTATTTCCCTTCCGTGTCGCAGACTTTCGTGCTGGACCAGATCACCGGTCTCATATCGCGCGGACATGAT
>DAHUXU010000055.1 GCA_027307005.1 Gemmatimonadota bacterium | reverse complement strand
GAAGCGCGTGCGCTGCTCGGCGAGCGCGAGCGCGAACGCAGCGCGCTCCTAACGGAGGTCGAGCGTGTGCGGAACGAGCTCGTGCACGCGCAGCAGGCGGCGTCGACCTATCTGGCCGAGCGCGACGCGGAGCGCCGGCTGACGAGATCGCTCGGAGAGCACACGGCGCAGACCGATGCGCGCGCGCGCGACGCCTTCGCCGCGCTCTCGGCCGACGCGCTGGTGGCCAACAGCCGCGCGCTGCTCGAGCCGCTGCAGGACGGCTTGTTGCGCGTGGACGAACAGCTTCAGTCGTTAGGCAGAGACCGGGCGGCCGGGAACGCCGAGCTGCAGGAGCGGTTGCGGGCGATGGCGGAGGGCCAGCTGCAGCTCAGCGAAGAAACGCAGCGCCTCGTGCACGCGCTTCGCACCCCGCACGTGCGCGGACAGTGGGGCGAGCTGCAGCTCCGGCGGGTGGTCGAGCTGGCAGGCATGCTCGAGCACTGCGACTTCGACCTGCAGCACACGATCCGCGACGACGACGGCACGTTCCGGCCGGACCTCGTCGTGAGGCTGCCGGGCGACAAGAGGGTGGTCGTCGACGCGAAGACGCCGCTCGATGCGTTCGTCGGCGCCACGGAAGCAACGGATGACGACCGCCGCTCGGCGCTCCTGGACAAGCACGCGAAGCAGCTGCGCGCGCAGGTCGAGATCCTCTCGCAGAAAAAGTACGGGGAGCGGATGACCGACGCTCTGCCCTTCGTGGTGATGTTCGTGCCCGGCGAGTCGATCTTGAGCGAGGCGTGCCAGCGCGATCCAGGGTTGATAGAGTTCGCCGTTGCCCGCGGCGTGGTGCCTGCCACGCCGACCACGCTCGTCATGCTGCTCAAGTCGGCGCAGTATGGGTGGCAGCAGGAGCGCATCGCACGGAACGCCGCGGCGATTCGCGATGTGGGGAGCGAGCTGTATCGCCGCATCGCGACGCTGGCCGAGCATTTCGCGCGGCTCCAGCGCGGGCTCACGGGCGCGGTCGAGGCGTACAACGACGCCGTCGGATCGCTCGAGTCGCGCGTGCTGAGCTCGGCGCGCCGGATGCACGGGTTAGGCACAGCGGATGGACAACCGGACATCGAACCGCTGGAACAGGTCGATGTGTTGCCGCGGCGTCCGTCCGCGCCGGAACTGGCGGCGGACTGACGCCACCTTTTTATGCCCCATGCCATCCCGGTCGACATCCATCTCTCCAACTTCGCCTTCCCGCTCTACCTGATCGGTGTCGGGATCGCCGCGCTGATTGGGTTCCTGCCCAGTACCATGCGCGCGCATGAAAGTCTCCGTTGGCCGCGCACGATTGGGCGCGTTCGCTCCAACCAGGATGAGCTCGCGACGGTCGGCGAGCTCATTCCGGCGGCACCTGGCGCGATGGTCGAAGAAGAGCAAATGCCAGTGGTCGACTACGACTACACGGTCAACGGAAAGAGCTTCCGCGGCTGCACGCTGTACGAGCCTGGTCCGGCGTCGCTGCTCCGCCTGATTCACGAGGACGAGCTACGGCCGGGTCAGACGATCCCGGTCTCGTACGACCCGCGCGAACACTCGATCTCGGTCCTGTATCCCGGCGCGTCGCCATTCGCCTACCTCATCCTCGGCGCCGGGATCGCGACTTTTGTCGCTGGGCTGATCGTACTCGTTCACGCTTTGTGACGAAGGTCGAGCGGCGCGGGGTGAACGCTTGATCATCACGCCGCGTCGCGCCACAGCGAGCCAGCACGGCGTGGCGACGCTTCGGACGTACGCCGGTAGACGTTAGGCAATAGCGGCCGGTCGCGGCCTTCGGTTTTGGCCTGACGGCCCCCCCCGCGGCGCCGCCCGGGACCTCCGTACGGCATCATCATGGAGTTTTTTCCTACAAAGTAGGCAAAAACTCTCTGATGCTTCGTGAACAGAGGTCTGCGGCGGCGGGCCGGCCGCCTCGACACGATGAGTCCCGCGCGCGATACTTCCCCGTCTCGAGGGAAGCGCTCGCGCGATGACCGTCTCCTACGACAACAGCAAGATCATCTTCGACGGCATCAAGTCCGCCGGGATCAAGTCCATCTCCGCCCTGCCGGAAACCTGGCTCGGGCCGCTCCTCCAGCGCGCCGAGGATGACCCCGACGTCCAGCTGTTGCAGGTGGCCAAGGAAGAAGAGGCGATCGGCATCGCCGCCGGCGCCTACTTCGCCGGGACCCCGCACATTCTGCTCATGCAGAACCACGGCTTTCTCGCCGCCATCAACGGCATCGTGTCGCTCGCCCAGTTGTATCGCATTCCGTTGTGCATGCTCATCGCGATGCGCGGCCATTGGGGCGAGCCGTATCCGTGGCATACGCGGGGCGGGATCGTCACCGAGGCGGTACTGCGCGCACTCGAGATTCCCATCGAATTCGCGCGCGATCCGCAGAAGGTCGCCAAACAGATCCGCGAGGCGTGGACGTTCTCGCAGAGCTCCCTGTCTCCGGTTGCGCTCCTGCTCACGCGCGACCTGATGGAGGACTGATGGAGCGCGCGGAGTGTCTGCAGATGATCTATCCCGAGCTCGAGGACACGCTCGTGGTGACGATCATGGGCGCGTGCGCGCAGGAGCTCTACAACCTCGGCCACCGCGAGAACTTTTTCTATCTGCAGCACGCCTTGGGGCTGGCGTCGTCCATCGGGATGGGCCTGGCCGTGAGTCTGCCTAACGAGCGCGTGGTGGTGCTCGATGGCGATGGTTCGGTGCTCATGAACCTCGGCACCCTCGCCACGCTGGCCAGATATCGGCCCGGGAATCTGATCCACGTGATTTTCGACAACGGCAGCCTGCTGTCGACGGGCGGCTTCGAATCCCAGACCTCCTCGGGCGTCACCGACCTCGACGCGATCGCGCGCGGCGCGGGGATCACGCACGTCGCGATGACCGTGACGACGCTGGACTTCGGCGAGGCGTTTCTGGCGGCGGTCGAGCGGCACGAGCTGAGCGTGATCGTCGCCAAGGTCGCGGCAGTCGGACCCGACCACTACGGCATGGACCTGCAGTTAGGCGAAAACGCGTTCCGCTTCCGCCGCTGGATTCAATCGCGCGCGCGCTCCGGCGGCTCCGCGTGAGCGCCGCGTCGGCGGGTCCTGCGTACGACCTCGACGCCTGGCGGGCGCGCATTCCGCTGCTCGCGTCGTGCATCCCGATGAACAATTGCTCCCAGGCGCCGCAGACCGCCGCGACTCGCGCGGCCGCCGAGCGCTACCTCGACTCGTGGAACGAGCGGGGAATGGACTGGGACGCCTGGCTCGCCGAAGTCGCGCTGGCGAAAGCGGAGTTCAGCACCCTCATCGGCGCGGCGCCGTCGGACATCGCGGTGTTCAGCTCCGTTTCGGAGGCGGCGAGCGCCGTCGCAAGTGCGCTCGATCTCTCGGGCCGCCGCCGCGGCATCGCCGTGAGCGACGCCGAATTTCCGACGGTGGCGCACGTGTGGCTCGCGCAGGCGCCGCGCGGCGCACGCGTGTCGTTCGCCCGGGTGTGCGACGGAACCATCGACCCGACGGCATACGACACCCTCATCGACGACCGGACCGCGCTCGTCTCGGCCTGCCACGGGTATTACGCCAACGGGTTCATCCAGGACGTGCGCCGCATCGCCGCGCAGGCGCGCGATGCGGGCGCCCTCTCGTTCGTGGATGCCTACCAGACGCTCGGCGTCGTGCCGGTGGACGTGCGTGCGTTAGGCGTCGACTTTCTGACGTCGGGCAATCTCAAGTTTCTCATGGGCATGCCCGGCATCGCGTTTCTGTATGTGCGGCCGGAGGTCGTCGGGTCGCTGCATCCGACCGTCACCGGGTGGTTCGGGCGCGCCGATCCGTTCGCGTCGACGGCGCGCGCGCTCGACTGGTCGCCCACGGCCAGCCGGTTCGACACCGGCACGCCCCCGGTGATGAGCGCGTACGTCGCGCGCGCGGGGATGGAGGTGATCAACGCGATCGGGCCATCGAAAATCCGCGCCTGGCACGAGGTGCTTGGCCAGCGGCTGATCGAGGGTGGCCGGTCGCGCGGCCTGAGGTTGCACGGCGCCGATGACATGGCGCGCAAGACGGCGACGACGGCCTTCCTTGTGCCCGATCCCGGCGCCGTCGAACGTGCGATGCGCGCGCGGGGCGTGCTGCCGACCGCGCGCGGCGAGGTCCTGCGCCTGGCGCCGCACTTCTTCACCACGATCGAGGACGTGGACCGCGCCCTCGACCTCCTCGCCGAGCTCGCGCCGGGCCGGTGACCGACGCCCGCGAGACTTTCGCCTCACGGTTAGGCGGCCTCATGACGATCGTCGGCGTGTCCATCGGCCTCGGACACGTCTGGCGGTTTCCGTACATGGTGGGAAAGTTCGGCGGCGCCGCGTTCGTGCTCTTCTACACGCTCGTCTCGATCATCATCGGCGTGCCGGCCCTGATGACCGAATTCGCGCTCGGCCGCCACACCCGGCGCGGACCGGTGGGCGCCTTCGAGCGCGGCGGTCTGCCGTTCGGCAAGTACGTCGGCTGGTTTCTGTTCTTCGTTGTCACTGCCGCCACCGGATATTACTCGGCCGTCATCGGCTGGGTCCTCTACTATGCCATCGGCCAGGTGGCGGTCGCGGCGCACGTCCCGTTCGACGCCGCGGCGATCCTGCCGCCGCAGCACGGATTCGTGCTGCGATCGTTCGTGCTGCAGCTCATCTGCACGGCCGTCGTCCTGCTCACGTGCGCGGTCGTGTTGATCCGTGGTGTGAGGAGAGGCATCGAGCTCGTGAGCATCATCGTGCTGCCGGCCATGACCATCGTGACGATCGTCGTCATGGTCCGCGCGCTCACGCTGCCCGGCGCGATGGAAGGCGTTCGTTGGTATCTGCTGGAGTTCCGGTTTTCCGACCTCACCGCCAACGTGATGGCGGCCGCCATCGGCCATGCGATCTTCGCGCTGTCGTTGGGCGGGACGTTCATGGTGGTGTACGGCTCGTACCTGCACGCC